>JACXUX010000062.1 GCA_014763725.1 Rhodobacterales bacterium | reverse complement strand
CCCCTTGACCGCCGCCCGCCGCGCCCCCACCTTGCCCGCAACGCCCGCCAATGAGGATCGCATGTATCTGACGATGAACCGTTTCCGCGTGAAACCCGGGCATGAAGCCGAATTCGAGGCGGTCTGGACCGGCCGCGACAGCCAGCTGCCGCAGGTGGCGGGCTTTGTCGCCTTTCACCTGATGAAGGGGCCGGAAAAGGATGGCTACCGGCTCTATGCCAGCCACACCATGTGGGAGAGTGAGGACCATTTCCGCGACTGGACCCGGTCCGAGGCGTTCCGCGCCGCCCATCGCGGCGCAGGCGGCCATGCCGAGATGTATCTGGGCCCGCCCGAGCTGGAAGCCTTTCAGTCGGTCCAGCAGATCGGCGGCTGAATGGAAACGGGGGCCGCGGCGCGCCGCAGCCCCCGTCCTGTCGTCCGCTGCGGGGCGATCAGCTTTCGGCGCGCAGGCCCGAGGGGGCCGCGATGTTGGCGATGACGAAGTTCCGCTCGATCGTGGGCACCACGCCTTCGGGCAGGGGCACGTCGCGGATGTGGATCACGTCGCCGATCTGCTTGCCGGCCAGATCGACGGTGACCTGTTCGGGGATGTCCCCCGCGGTCACTTCCAGTTCCACCTCGGGGCGGACCACGGTCAGCGTCCCGCCCGACTTCAGGCCCGGCGACTGTTCGTGGTTGATGAAGTTCACGTGGATGAACAGGTTGATGCGCGAGGTGCGGCGCAGGCGCATCAGGTCGACGTGGGTCGGCAGGTCCTTGACCACGTCGCGCTGCACGCCGCGGCAGATCACGCGGACGTCGTCGTGCCCTTCAACCTTCAGGTTGAACAGCGTCGACAGGAAGCGTCCGGCCTTCAGCCGCTTCAGCAGGTAGTTGTAGGGAATCTGGATCGGCAGCGGGTTCTTGCCGCCGCCGTACACGATGCCGGGCACGTAGCTCTCACGACGAGCTTGACGGGCGGCCCCCTTGCCTGTCCCCGTCCGCACCTCGGCCACGAGATCGGGGATCTCATTAGCCATAGTCGGTCTCCTCAAGGTTCATCCGCCGCCCTCCAAGGGTGTGCGGCGCGACCCGGAAGCCATAGCGGGGATCCGCCCCGGGGGCAAGGGGCCGCGCGGGCGCGGGCGGGCGTGCCGCAGCCGGGTCGCCCGGGTGGGGTGCGGCGTCGGTGCCGGGCTTGTTGCCCCCGCCCCGCCGCCGGGGCTGGTGCCGGTGCTGGGCGGGGCGATGGTGCTGATCGCCTTCATGACCGAAAATGCGGCGGAAAACTGGTCGGCCCTGCACATCGAACAGACGCTGGGCGGCAGCCCGGCGCAGGGCGCGCTGGGCCCGGCCGCGCTGGCCGCCACGATGGGCGTGGCGCGGCTGGTGGGGCAGGGGATCATGGCGCGCGTCGATCCGGTCTGGCTGCTGCGCGGCGGGGCGGTGGTGTCGGCCTGCGGTGCGCTGATCGCGGCGGCGGCGGTCAGCCCGGCCATGGCGCATGCGGGCTTTGTCGTCATGGGCATCGGGTCCAGCGTGATCGCGCCCACCGCCTTTTCCCTGGTGGGCCGCCAGGCCGCGCCCGAGGCGCGGGCCCGCGCCGTCGCCCGGGCCACCATGCTGGGCTACATGGGCTATTTCTTCGGCCCGCCGACGCTGGGCTTTCTGGCGGGCGCCTTCGGCCTGAGCGCGGCCTTTGTCATGGCCGCGCTGATGCTGGTCTGCGTGCTGCCGCTGGCGCCGCAGCTGATCCGGCGGCGGGCCTAGGTCCAGCGCGTCTCGAAATCGGCGGGCATCAGCAGGTTGTGCCGGCCGAGGGCCGCCACATCGCGTTCGCCGCAGAGCGCGAGCGTCGTGTCCAGTTCCTTGCGGATCACCTCGAGCGCGGTGGTCACCCCCTGCTGGCCCATTGCGCCCAGGCCGTGGATATAGGCCCGCCCGATCCATGTGCCCCTGGCGCCCAGCGCCAGCGCCTTGAGCACGTCCTGCCCCGACCGGATGCCGCTGTCCAGGTGCACCTCGACCCGGTCGCCCACGGCCGCCACGATCCGCGGCAGCATGCGGATCGAGGACAGCGCGCCGTCCAGCTGGCGACCGCCGTGGTTCGACACCACGATCGCCTCGGCGCCGAAGTCGGCCGCGCGGCGGGCGTCGTCCTCGTCCAGGATGCCCTTCAGGATCAGCTTGCCGCCCCAGCGGTCGCGGATGCGGGCGATCTTGCCCCAGTCGAGTTTCGGGTCGAACTGTTCCGCGGTCCAGGCCATCAGGCTGGCCGGGTCGCCCACGCCCTTGGCATGGCCCACGATATTGCCGAAGAAGCGCCGCTTGGTGCCCAGCATCCCCAGGCCCCAGCGCCATTTGGTGGCCAGGTCCAGCATCACCGGCAGTGTCAGCTTGGGCGGGGCGGACAGGCCGTTCTTGTGGTCCTTGTGCCGCTGGCCCAGGATCTGCAGGTCCAGCGTCAGCACCAGGGCCGAGCAGTTCGCGGCCTTGGCGCGGTCGATGATGCGGTCGACGAAATCCTCGTCCCGCATGACATAGAGCTGGAACCAGAAGGGTTTCTTGGTATGCGCCGCGACATCCTCGATCGAGCAGATCGACATGGTCGACAGGGTGAAGGGCACGCCAAAGGCCTCGGCCGCGCGGGCGGCCAGGATCTCGCCGTCGGCATGCTGCATGCCGGTCATGCCCACCGGGGCCAGCGCCACGGGCATGGCGACCGGCTCGCCCAGCATCCGGCCCGCGACGCTGCGGCCCGACATGTCGACCGCCACCTTCTGGCGCAGACGGATCTGGGCAAAGTCGGTCGTGTTCTCGCGAAAGGTCTGTTCGGTGTAGCTGCCGCTTTCGCAATAGTCGTAAAACATCTTCGGCGTGCGCCGCCGGTGCAGACGTTTCAGATCGTCGATGCAGGTGATGACGGGCATGGGCGCCTCCGCTGAACCTGACCCCTGCATAGTGGCAGGGGCCGCCGGCATCAATGGGGGGCTTTTCAGAAAGGGTTAACTCGGGTCATCTAGCGTCGCGTCATCCTGGCGAGGCTGGAGGTGCCGATGAAGGGAATGGTGTTCGTCGAACTGCTGCAGATGGCTGAGGAGCTTCTGGGCGAAGATGTGGTCGATGACGTGCTGGACCGCTGCGACCTGTCCACCGGGGGCGCCTACAATGCCGTGGGCAACTATCCCTGCTCCGAACTGATGACGCTGGTGCAGGCCTTTTCCAGCCATGTCGGCACCCCGGTGCCGGAATTGCAGCGCCGCTTCGGCCATTGGATGCATGCGCGGTTCGTGAAGTCCTATCCCGGCTTCTTCACCGACAAGCCCGATGCCCTGTCGATGTTCGAATCGATCGAGGACGAGGTGCATGTCGAGGTGCGCAAGCTCTATCCCGATGTCGAACTGCCCCGGTTCGAGACCGAGCGGATCGCGGATCAGGCGCTGCGGCTGACCTATCGTTCGTCCCGCCCGCTGAGCGATTTCTGCCACGGCCTGGTCGAGGCCTGTCTGGACCACTACGGCCAGCCCGCGCAGGTGGCGCGGCGCGACCTGTCGGGCGGGGGGGAATCGGTGGCCGAATTCACCGTGCGCCTGGGCGGATAGGCCGGTGACCGACCCCGCGCCGCCCCGGCCTGACCCCGCGCCCACCGTCTCGCGCGCGCGATACGACCGGGAGCGCCGCGCCCGGCAAGAGGCCGAGTCGCTGCTTGAGGCCAAGAGCCGTGAGCTTTACGTGGTCAACCAGCGGCTGATGCGCCAGGCCGAGGCGCTGGAACAGGCGGTGCGCGACCGCACCGCCGACCTCGAAGCCGCGCGCGCCCAGGCCGAGGCTGCCAGTGCCGCCAAATCGGTGTTCCTGGCCAGCATGAGCCATGAGATCCGCACCCCCCTGAACGGGGTGCTGGGCATGGCCGCGGCCTTGGGCGACACGCCGCTGTCGGTCGCCCAGCGCGACATGCTGGCGGTCATCATCGATTCGGGCGACATGCTGCTGTCGGTGCTGAACGACATCCTGGACCTGTCCAAGATCGAGGCCGGCCGGTTCGAGCTGGAGGACGTCCCCTTCGACCTGGCCGAGGCCGTCCGATCGGTCGAGCGGATGCATGCCCTGAAGGCCGAGGAGAAGGGGCTGGATTTCGGGGTCCAGGTGCGCGGCGCGGGCTGGGTGCGGGGCGATCCGAACCGGCTGCGCCAGGTGCTGGGCAATCTGGTGTCGAACGCGATCAAGTTCACTGAACGCGGCTTGGTCCGTGTGCTGGCGGACCTGTCACCGCCCGATGCCGCGGGCGGGGTGCTGCTGCGGCTGGTCGTGGCCGACACCGGCCAGGGCATCGGCGACGACCGGATGGCGCAGCTGTTCACGCCCTATGCCCAGGGCGGGCCGGCGGTCGCGCGCCAGTACGGCGGCACCGGGCTGGGCCTGTCGATCGCGCGTCAGTTCTGCCGCATGATGGGGGGCGATCTGACGGCCGAAAGCCGCCCGGGCTTTGGCAGCACCTTTACCGCCACGGTGCGGCTGGCCGTGGCCGAGGCGCCGCCGCTGGCCCAGCCCGGTGCGGTCGAGCGCGACTTTGCCGAAAGGCTGCGCCGCCAGCCGCTGTCGATCCTGGCGGCCGAGGACAACGGCACGAACCAGCTGGTGCTGAAGGGGTTGCTGCGGCGCTTTGACCTGCGGGTGGACATCGTGCCGAATGGCCGCGTCGCGGTCGAGGCCTGGCATCGCGACCGGCCGGACCTGATCCTGATGGATGTGCAGATGCCGTTGATGAACGGGATCGAGGCGACACAGGCCATCCGGCGGGCCGAGGCCGAGGCGCGCCGCCCGCGGACCCCGATCATCGCGCTGTCGGCCAATGCGATGCGCCATCAGATCGAGGAATATCTGGCCGTCGGCATGGATGGCAATGTGACCAAGCCCATCCGCCGCGCCGAGCTGATCGAGGCGATCGTCGCCGTGCTGCCCCGCCCCGCGCCGGCCGCCCGGGCCTGCGACCGGCCCGACGCGGTCTGCACCCCGCGGGCAGGGTAGTCGTGCCCGGACGCGACCTGTGGCGTCGGCGGCAGGGCGACCATGGTGCTGCCGGCCCATGACCTACGCACGGCAAGGGGGCTGGCAGCAGGCTGGTAGAAGTGGGCTGACGGTCTGGACCGGCGCTCGTGGGGTCGCGGGGGTGTATCCGTGCCAGTGCCAGTGCCGGTGTCAGTGCCGGATCGAGATTTGCCAGCGTCTGGCCTCGCGATGTTGGGGGGCGGGGCAGGCGTTCAGGTCGATCACGCCGGCCCATTGCCCCGCCTTCAGGCGGGCGGCGCCCGATCCGCGAAGGGAACAGATCCCCGTACCACCGAACGGCTTGCCCTGTGCCGTCCTGGCGCCGCGGCCCGGGTCATGCCGGGCAGGCAAGCTGCCGTCTGATCCTGCCCGGGGGAATGCGGTTCCCCCGCCGCCTGAGCGGCATGACCGGAACAACCCCACGGCCACCGTGCAGCCGACGCGCCGGGTGTGATGCAGGCCAGCGCAGGACGGCAGGGTTGCGCGGATCGGGCGCAAGACCGCGTTCCGCGGCTGTGGCCCCACGAAGGAAGCGGCCCGGCAAGCCGGCTCCTCGAGCCGGCCGCCCGGCATGCTCGCTGGACGAGCGGGGGCGAAGCCTTGGCCAGACCCTGCCCGCCACGACGGGTGCCGCCCTGCACCGGGCAGCGCAGACGCCCGCGATGCCGGGTTGCCCGGACATGCAGCACGGTCGCGTCGAGCACCTGCGGCCCCTGTGAGAAACCTGGCCCCGCAGCGGCGAAGGGCGTCCTGCGCGGCCGGGCTCTGTGGCGGATCAGTGCGCCAGCAGGACCGGCACCGGTGCCTCTTCCAGCATGTTGCGGGTGGCCCCACCCATCAGCGCCTCGGTCAGGCGGGAATGGCCATAGGCGCCCATCACCAGCAGGTCGGCGTCAATGTCGCGGATGTGGCGCACCAGCACGTCCGAGATGCGCGGCAGGGTGCGGGCCAGGACCGAGATCTCGGCCTTGACCCCGTGGCGCACCAGCATGGCCGACAGCGCGCCGCCCGGATCGGACCGTTCCGGCCCGTGCTGGGGCGGGTCGATCACGGTGATGCAGACCCGGTCGGCCGCGATCAGCATCGGCAGGGCGGCGCGCACGGCGCGCATCGCCTCGCGGCTCTGGTTCCAGGCCACGACGATGCGGCGGCCGACCTCGGGCTTCATCCCGCCCTCGGGCAGCACCAGGACGGGGGCCTGCCCCTCGAACAGAGCGGATTCGACGACGGCCTCGTCCTCGGCGCCCTTGCCCTTGCCATAGGGGCGGGGCAGCACGACCAGATCGGCAAAGCGCGCCCGCTGGGCCACCAGCCCCGCCAGCGCCCCCAGCTGGGCCACCGCCGCCTCGGATGACCAGCGCACCTCCTCGCGCCCCAGCGTCTCGCGCACGGCGGCATCCAGCCCGCGGGCATCGGCCTCGGCCCGTTCCAGCGAGGCGGCCGTAAGCACCGCCGCGCCGCCGATATAGGAATAGCCCACCTGGGTCCGGTCGATTCCCAGCGAAAGAACGTCGAGATGGGCATCCATCGCCCGGGCAAGGCCCGCCGCGGCGTTCAGCGCGGGGGCGACACTGGCAGGATCGGTCAACACGGTCAGCAAGGTCTTGTAGGCCATAACGGGACTCCTCGTCGCATGGTCATGGTCGATCTTAACCGCTTCAAGTGGGAAATCCATTGACCTCGATCAAGGGGCATCGGCGGGACTGTTGATCCATGTCAATGCGTCCCCCCCGGTGTCCTGAGAAACGGGACATGTCGCAAAGCTCCCAGCCGAAGAGTGTTCGGATCGGGAAAAGACGAAGGGACCGAGTATGTGGGATTACGTGAAACTGGTCGCGCTCGGCGTGATCGCCCTGCTGGCGGCGATCGCGGCGAACTATGCGCGCGACCCCGCCTATCTGGTGAACGCGATCACCGTGATGCTGGTCGCGGGCGGGGTGTTCCTGTGGGCGCTGCGCCGCGTGGGTGAGCCGAAGCTGGCCGCGCCGGCAAACGAATATTTTGACGAGGTGGTGCGCTATGGCGTGATCGCCACGGCGTTCTGGGGGGTCGTGGGCTTCCTGGTGGGCACCTTCATCGCGTTTGAGCTGGCCTTTCCGGCGCTGAACTTCGAATGGGCCCAGCCCTACATGAACTTCGGCCGGCTGCGGCCGCTGCACACCAGCGCCGTGATCTTCGCCTTCGGTGGCAACGCGCTGATCGCCACCTCGTTCTATGTCGTCCAGCGCACCAGCGCGGCGCGGCTGTGGGGCGGCAATGCGGCGTGGTTCGTGTTCTGGGGCTATCAGCTGGTCATCGTGCTGGCGGCGACGGGCTACCTGCTGGGCGCGACCCAGTCCAAGGAATATGCCGAGCCGGAATGGTATGTCGACTGGTGGCTGACGATCATCTGGGTGGTCTATCTGGCCGTGTTCCTGGGCACGATCATCAAGCGCAAGCAACCCCACATCTATGTGGCCAACTGGTTCTACCTGGCCTTCATCGTCACCGTGGCGATGCTGCATGTGTTCAACAACCTGAGCGTGCCCGTCTCGATCTTCGGGTCGAAATCGGTGCAGGTCTTCTCGGGCGTGCAGGACGCGATGACGCAGTGGTGGTACGGCCACAACGCGGTGGGCTTCTTCCTGACCGCGGGCTTCCTCGGGATGATGTACTACTTCGTGCCCAAGCAGGCCGAACGTCCGGTCTACAGCTACAAGCTGTCGATCATCCACTTGGTGTCGGTCGGCTTCTACGGCATGTCGACCTTCGAAGGCCCGATGATGTCGATCAAGGCGGTCAACAGCCTGTCGCACTACACCGACTGGACCATCGGCCACGTCCATTCCGGCGCCCTGGGCTGGAACGGCATGATCACCTTCGGCGCGCTCTACTTCCTGGTGCCCAGGCTGTGGAACCGCGAACGGCTCTACAGCCTGTCGATGGTGTCCTGGCACTTCTGGCTGGCCACGATCGGGATCGTTCTCTACGCCTCGGCCATGTGGGTAAGCGGCATCATGGAAGGCCTGATGTGGCGTGAGGTCGATGCCAACGGCTTCCTGGTCAACGCCTTTGCCGACACGGTTGCGGCCAAGTTCCCGATGTATCTGGTCCGGGCCATGGGTGGCGTGCTCTACATCACCGGCGCGCTGATCATGTGCTGGAACCTGTTCATGACGGTGCGGGCGCAACCCGCCAAGGCCGCCGTGAACGCCAACAACTTCGTCCCGGCCGAGTGAGAGGGAGCAACGCGCCATGGCATTCCTTGACAGACACAAGGCCATCGAAACCCACGCGACGCTGCTGCTGGTTCTCAGCTTCCTCGTAGTGTCGATCGGGGGGCTGGTGCAGATCGTGCCGCTCTTCTATCTGGAAAACACCATCGAGGACGTCGAGGGCGTGCGTCCCTACACGCCCCTGGAACTGACCGGCCGCGACATCTACGTGCGCGAGGGCTGCTACGTCTGCCACAGCCAGATGATCCGCCCGATGCGGGACGAGATCGAGCGCTACGGCCACTACAGCCTGGCGGCGGAATCGCAGTATGACCATCCGTTCCAGTGGGGGTCCAAGCGGACCGGCCCGGATCTGGCGCGCGTGGGCGAACGCTATTCCGACGACTGGCATGTCGATCACCTGACCAGCCCGCAGTCGGTCGTGCCCGAAAGCGTGATGCCGAAATACGGCTTCCTGCTGGACCGCATCATCGAGCCCGAGCATATCGTGCAGCGGCTGAGCACCGACCGGATGCTGGGCGTGCCCTACACCGACGAGATGATCGAGAACGCCGCGGCCGATTTCGCGGTGCAGACCGAGGTCGACGGCGACTACGAAGGGCTGCAGGAACGCTATCCGGGTGCCCGGGTGCGCAACCCCGACGGCCAGCCCGGCATTTCGGAAATGGATGCGCTGATCGTCTATCTGCAGGTCCTGGGCACTATGGTCGACTTCTCGACCTTCACCCCGGACGCCAGCCGGTAAGGGGGCGCGGATGGACACCTACAGCCTTCTGCGCGAATTCGCCGACAGCTGGGCGCTGCTGCTGCTGACGGGCGTGTTCGTGGGCGTCGTGCTCTGGGCCTATCGGCCCGGCAGCCGCGCGATCCACGACGACGCGGCGAACGCGATCTTCCGCAATGAAACGAAACCCGCCTGCGAAGGCGCTTGCGGCGGCTGTTCCTGCCGCGGCGACGCCGCGACCAAGGAGGCATGAGATGGCCGCCAAGAAGCATGACGCCAAGCCGGGCGAGGTTCCGACCACCGGCCATACCTGGGACGGCATCCAGGAATTCGACAATCCCATGCCCCGCTGGTGGCTGTGGACATTTTACGGCTGCATCGCCTTTGCGCTGATCTACTCGGTCCTCTATCCGGCCTGGCCGCTGGTGAACCGGGCGACGCCGGGTCTGCTGGGCCATTCGACGCGGGCCGATGTGGCGATGGAACTGGAACGCTTTGCCGCGGCCAATGCCGACATCCGCGCCCGGCTCGAGGCGGCCGAACTGACGGCCATCTCGGCCGACCCGGAACTGAACCAGTATGCGGTGAACGCGGGCGCCGCCGTCTTCCGCACCTGGTGCGCACAGTGCCACGGGTCGGGGGCGGCGGGGGTCCAGGCTTCGGGCTATCCCAACCTGCTCGACAACGATTGGATCTGGGGCGGCGACATCGAGAACATCCACCTGACCGTCACCCACGGCATCCGCAATGCGACCGACGATGAGGCCCGCATTTCGGACATGCCGCGGTTCGGGGCCGACGGGCTGCTGGAAAAGCCGCAGATCGACGAGGTGGTGCAGTTCGTCCGCCAGCTGTCGGGCCAGGAACATGACGCCGCCCTGGCCGAGGCGGGGGCCGTCGTCTACGCCGACAACTGCGCCGGCTGCCACGGCGATGCGGGCGAGGGCAACCGCGACGTGGGTGCCCCCACGCTGAGCGATGCGATCTGGCTGTATGGCGGCAGCGTCGAGGCCATCACCCACACGGTCACCTACGCCCGCGCGGGCGTGATGCCCGACTGGAACGAACGCCTGGACGAGGCCGACATCCGCGCCGTGGCCGTTTATGTCCACGGTCTGGGCGGCGGCGAGTGACATCCCGAATCCCGGGGGTCACCCCCCCGGGGCGGCACCGGCACCCCTTCCTGTTCGCGCGTTTCCAGGGGGTGCCGCTGCCTATCTCTTTCCTCTCGGCCCTGGCCGATGGGAACGGGGCGGCCAGACGGCGCCGCCCGTGCGAACCTAGCCCGCGCACAGCCCCTGACCAGCCTGGGCCCGCAGCCCGCGGGGCGGTCGCGCATCCCGCCCGGCCGCCCGCGGCCATCCGTCACGCGGCATTTTCCGGCATTCCGGTGAATCATGTATCCCGCGTACGATTTTTGACGCAGATCAAGGCTGTCCCGGCGGCCTCTGCCTACCTGAGTACAACCGTTCCTTCGCCACGGAGACCGATGGTGAGTTCCGCTGACCCTGCCCCCAGCCTTTACGTTGCCCGCGAACCGATCTTCCCCCGGCGGATCAAGGGCAAGTTCCGCACCCTGAAGTGGTGGATCATGGCCGTCACACTGGGCATCTATTACCTGACGCCGTGGATCCGCTGGGACCGGGGGCCGAACCTGCCCGACCAGGCGGTGCTGGTCGACCTCGCGAACCGGCGGTTCTTCTTCTTCATGATCGAGATCTGGCCGCACGAATTCTATTTCGTCGCGGGCCTGCTGATCATGGCGGGGCTGGGGCTGTTCCTGTTCACCTCGGCGCTGGGGCGGGTGTGGTGCGGCTATGCCTGCCCCCAGACCGTCTGGACCGACCTGTTCATCCTGGTCGAACGCTGGGTCGAAGGCGACCGCAACGCGCGGCTGCGCCTGTACCGCCAGCCCTATGACCTGCACAAGCTGCGCCTGCGGCTGACGAAATGGACGCTGTGGTTCCTGATCGGGCTGGCCACGGGCGGCGCCTGGATCTTCTATTTCACCGATGCGCCGACCCTGCTGCGCGATCTGGTCACGCTGAACGCCCATCCGGTGGCCTACACCACGATGCTGGTGCTGACGATGACGACCTTCGTCTTCGGCGGCTTTGCGCGGGAACAGATCTGCATCTACGCCTGTCCCTGGCCGCGCATCCAGGCCGCGATGATGGACGAGGACACGATCACCGTCGCCTATCGCGACTGGCGGGGCGAGCCGCGCGGCAAGCTGAAGCAGGGCGAGGCCGCGGCCGCCCAGGGCGACTGCATCGACTGCATGGCCTGCGTGAACGTCTGCCCGATGGGGATCGACATCCGCAACGGCCAGCAGCTGGCCTGCATCACCTGCGCGCTGTGCATCGACGCCTGCAACGAGGTGATGGACAAGATCGGCAAGCCGCGCGGCCTGATCGACTACATCGCGCTGACCGACGAGCATGCCGAACGCGTCGGCGCCAAGCCGAAATCGGTGTGGAAGCACATCTTCCGCCCGCGCGTGCTGCTCTATACCACGCTGTGGTCGGGCATCGGCCTGGGGTTGGTCGTGGCGCTGTTCCTGCGGTCGGATATCGAGGTGAACGTGACCCCGGTGCGAAACCCGCTGTTCGTGATGCTGTCGGACGGCACGATCCGCAACACCTATGAACTGCGGCTGCGCAACAAGCATGGCGACGACCGCGAATTCTCGATCACGCTGACGTCCGAGGAACGGCTGAACATCGCGCTGGAAGGCGAGGACGATCTGACCGTCCTGGTTCCCGCGAACGAGACCAAGACCCAGCGCGTCTATGTCACCGCCCCGCCGGGATCGGCGGCGGCCACGGCCGAGCGGACCGACCTGCGCATCTGGGTGGCCGATGAGGGCTCGACCGACCGCATCAGCCATGAGACCATCTTCAACGGAACGGGGAACTGACATGGCCGAGCTGACCGGACGCAAGGTGCTGCTGATCACCGTCACCGCCTTTGGCGTGATCATCGCCGTCAACGTGACGATGGCGGTCCAGGCGGTCAGCACCTTTCCTGGGCTGGAGGTCAAGAACAGCTATGTCGCCAGCCAGAGCTTCGACGCCGACCGCGCGGCCCAGCTGGCGCTGGGCTGGACGCTGAGCCGCGACTACGATCCGGCCACGGGCGTGCTGCGGCTGACCTTTGCCGATGCGGGCGGCCAGCCCGCGCCGGTGGCCGACCTGTCGGTGCTGGTCGGCCGGGCGACCGTGGCCAGCGACGACCGCCGCCCCGTCTTTGCCCGCGATGGCGGCGCCTTTGTCACCCCGCTCAACCTGCCGCCGGGCAAGTGGCTGCTGCAGGTCGAGGCGCGCGCCCCCGACGGCACGCCCTTCCGCCAGCGGCTGGACCTGCTGGTGCGGGGCTAGCGCCGTGACCGCCCAGCCCGGTTTCGCTCCCTCGACCTCGGCCTGCCCGGCCTGCGTGGCAGCCCCCTCGGCCGAACGCCTGGCCGAGCTGAACCGCCCCACCCGGGCGCGGCTGATGCTCAGCCTGCCCACCGCCCATTGCGCCGCCTGCATGAGCACGGTCGAAAACGGGCTGCAGGCGCTGCCTGGGGTGCGGTCGGCCCGCGTGAACCTGACGCTGAAGCGCGTCAGCGTCGACGCCGACCCCGAGGTGACCGCCGACACGCTGATCGCCGCCCTTGACCGGCTGGGGTATGAGGCGCACGAACTGGACGCGGGCCTGCTGTCGGCCACCGAAACCGACCGCCAGGGCCGCGACCTGCTGATGCGGCTGGGCGTGGCGGGCTTCAGCATGATGAACGTCATGTTGCTGTCGGTGGCGGTCTGGTCGGGCGCGCAGGACGCCACGCGCGACCTGTTCCACTGGATTTCCGCCGCCATCGCCCTGCCCACGGTGGTCTTTGCCGGCCAGCCCTTCTTTCGCAGCGCCTGGGCCGCCCTGCGCGCGCGCCGACTGGGGATGGATGTGCCGATCTCGCTGGCGCTGATCCTGGCCTCGGCGATCTCGCTGTTCGAGACGTTCCATTCCGGCCACCACGCCTATTTCGACGCCGCGGTGATGCTGGCCTTCTTCCTGCTGGCGGGGCGCTATCTCGACCATCGCACCCGCGCCATTGCCCGGTCCGCGGCCGAGGAACTGGCCGCGCTGGAAGTTCCCCGCGCCACCCGCCTGCGGGACGACGGCGCCGAAGAGATCGTGGCCATTTCCGATCTGGCCCCCGGCGATCTGGTCCGTGTCCGCCCCGGCGCCCGGATGCCCGCCGATGGCGTGGTGACCGAAGGCACCTCGGAACTGGACCGGTCGCTCCTGACCGGGGAAACGCTGCCCGTCTGGGCAGGCCCGGGCGTTCCGGTGGCGGCGGGCACCGTGAACCTGACCGGCCCGCTGACGCTGCGCGTCACGGCCGCCGGGCGCGATTCCAGCCTGCACCGCATGGCCGATCTGGTGGCCGTGGCCGAGAGCGCCAGGACGAATTACACCAGCCTCGCCGACCGCGCCGCGCGGGCCTATGCGCCGCTGGTGCACCTTTTGTCCTTCGCGGCCTTCGGCTTCTGGATGTGGCGCACCGGGGGCGACCTGCGCACGGCGATCAACATCTCGGCCGCCGTCCTGATCATCACCTGCCCCTGCGCGCTGGGCCTGGCCGTGCCGGCGGTCGTCACCGCCGCCTCGGGTCGGCTGTTCCGCCGCGGGCTGCTGATCAAGTCGGGCACCGCGCTGGAACGCCTGGCCGAGGTCGACACCGTCCTTTTCGACAAGACGGGCACCCTGACCCTGGGCACGCCCGAACCCACCAACCTCTCTGACCACCCGCGCGAGGTGCTGGAACTGGCTGCGGCACTGGCGGAAGGCTCGTCCCATCCGCTGGCCCGCGCGCTGGCCCAGGCCGCCCAGGCCGCCGGCATCCGCCCCGCCGCCCTGACCGACCTGCGCGAGGTGCCGGGCTACGGGGTCGAGGCGCGGGTGCGCGGGCGCGTGCTGCGCCTGGGCCGGGCCGACTGGGTGGGCGCCGATCCGCTGCCGCTGACGGCCACCTATCTCTGCGCGGGCGACGGCAGCCCCTGTCGTGCCTTCACCTTCGCCGACCGCCTGCGTCCCGGCGCGGCCGAGGCGGTGGCCACCCTGCGCGACCAGGGGCTGCAGGTGCGGCTGATCTCGGGCGACACGACGGCGGCCGTCGCGGCCTTTGCCGCGCGGCTGGACATCGACGACTGGACGGCCGAGGCGCTTCCCGCCGACAAGGCCGCGCTGGTGGCCGACCTGACCGCCCGGGGCCGGCGCGTGCTGATGGTGGGCGACGGTCTGAACGACACCGCGGCGCTGGCCGGGGCGCATGTCTCGATCAGCCCGGCCTCGGCGCTTGATGCCGCGCGCGTGGCCTCAGACATCGTGCTGCTGGGCCAGGACATCGCGCCCCTGGGGGCCGCGCTGCGCATCGCCCGCCAGTCCGCCCGCCGCATCCGCGAAAACTTCGCCCTGGCCGCCGCCTACAACGCGGTGGCGGTGCCGCTGGCGCTGGTGGGCCTGGCCACGCCGCTGGCCGCCGCCGCCGCCATGTCGGTCAGCTCGATCACCGTCTCGCTCAACGCACTCAGGCTGCGGGCATGAACATCCTAGCCATCCTCATCCCCGTCTCGCTGATCCTGGGCGGCATCGGCCTGGTCGCCTTCTTCTGGGCGCTGCGCCGCGGCCAGTTCGACGACCCCCAAGGCGATGCCAACCGAATCCTGAACACCGACTGGGACGACCGGCCCAAGCCCTAGGGCGCGAACCCCGGCCTGTCCTTCCTCTTGACCCAAATACCCCGGGGGGAGGCCCTGTCAGGGGCCGGGGGGCAGCGCCCCCCAAACCCGTCCGCGGCCAGGAACCCCGGTCAGGACCGGCCCGTCACGGCCCCATCGTGAAGCAGTTCTGCGCCCGCGCCTGCAGCCGGCGGCAGGCCAGGTCGGCCTGGTCCTGCGTCAGACCGATGAAGGTTGCATCATATCCGCCGCCGCGGGCCAGCACCTTGCGCTGGGCATCGCGCAGCGTCGCGGTCTCGGCCAGGCCCATCTGCAGCAGCGCCCGTTCCGCCGCCCCCCGGGTAGCATAGCGGCCCAGGTTCACCCCCCAGTGCCGCCCGCCCGAGGTCGACAGCCGCATCACCACCTCGGGTTCGGTCGGCCGGGGCGGGGTGGCGGCGGGCCGAGGCGCGGGCGCCGCGGTGACGACGGCCACGGCCTCCTGCACGCCGCTTTCGATCTGCGCCAGCAGGTCGGGGGCGGGCAGGTCGGGCGCGGGCGCGTCGGCGGGCGCCGCAGCGGCCGTCTGCACCGCCTCGGGCCGGCCGCGCGGCCGAGGCGAGGTGGTTACCGCCGTCACCAGCCGGATCGTCTTGGCCGAGGACCCGGGCATGTCCTCGCCCTCGCTCTCGACGGCGGCGAGGGCCGCGGCTTCGGCCGGGGCCGGCGCCTCATAGCGCGGCGAGGCAGGGCGGTTCACCGCGACGCGGGCCGGCGCTTCGGCAAAGCCCAGGTCCAGCAGTTCGGCCATCTTGGCATTGCGCTGCGCGGTCGAGGTGCCGCCGAACACCGTGGCGATGATCCGCTTGGACCCGCGTTTGGCGCTGGCCGTCAGGTTGAACCCCGCGGCCGAGGTATAGCCGGTCTTGATGCCGTCCGCGCCCTTGTAGGCATCCAGGAAGCGGCGGTTGGTATTGGCGACCTCGGCCAGGCCCGCATCCGTGCTGCGCCGGGCAAAGATGTTGTAGTATTGCGGAAAATCGTAGAACAGCCGGCGGCCCAGGATGGTCATGTCGTGCGCGGTCGACAGGTGCCCCGCCTCTGTCAGGCCATTGGCGTTCTTGAAGGTCGAATTCTTCATCCCCAGCGCGCGGGCCGTGCGGTTCATCCGCTGGGCAAAGGCCGCCTCGCTGCCAGAAATCGCCTCGCCGATCGCGGTGGCGGCGTCGTTGGCCGACTTGATTGCCGCGGCGCGGATCAGATGGCGCAGCGCGATCTTCTGCCCCGCCTTCAGCCCCAGGCGCGAGGGCGGTTCCGCCGCCGCATGTTTCGAGATGGTGACCCGCGTGTCCAGCGAGATCTCGCCGCGCTCGACCGCCTCGAACGCGATATAGAGTGTCAGCATCTTGGTCAGCGAGGCCGGATGCAGCCGCGTGTCGGCGTTCTGCGCATACAGCACCTCGCCCGACCGGGCATCCATCACCAGTGCCGCATAGGGCGCTGCGCGGGACGCGACTGCGGTGATGATCACCAGCCCCGTCACAAGCACCAGACGCCAGGCCCATTGAAAAGCCCGCCCCGATCGCGTGTCCACGTCGCCTGTCCTTGCCTGTTCGCTCTGCCTCTGGCCCCCGGTTTGCCCGTGCTGGCCGCTTTGCTGAAACCCTAGCACAAGGGTTCCGGCGAAAAAAGCCACATTGAAGTCAAGGGGTTTCGCTGCGTTCTTCGCGTGTGGTGCGGCCGGGGCCAGATCTGGGGCGCCGCGACCCGCAAACCGCTAGATGCGCCCCTGGCCCCGCAGCGCCCCCACCAGTGCCGACAGGCCCGACAGATCGGGCAGGTGGCGGAACCGGGGGTGGCTGTGCGGCGGCTCGGCGGCCTCGAGCGCCCAGGTCAGGCCGTGCGGCACATGCACCCCCCAGCCGCCCGCGGCCAGCACGGGCAGCACGTCGGATTTCAGCGAATTGCCCACCATCAGCGCGCGTTCGACGCCCTCGCCATGGCGGGCAAAGATCGCGGCATAGACGGCGGGGGTCTTGTCCGACACGATCTCGACCCCGTGGAACAGATCGCCCAGGCCCGATTGCGCCAGCTTGCGTTCCTGGTCCAGCAGGTCGCCCTTGGTGATCAGGATCACGCGGTGGCTGTCGGCCAGCGCCTCGACCGCCGCGCGGGCATGGGGCAGCAGTTCGACCGGATGGGCCAGCATCTCGCGCCCCGCGGCGATCAGTTCGGCGATCACGGGGGCGGGCACGCGGCCCTCGGTCACCTCGATCGCCGTCTCGATCATCGACAGCACGAAGCCCTTCACGCCAAAGCCGTAATGGCCCAGGTTGCGCCGTTCCGCCGCCAGCAGCCGGTCGTGCAGGTGGTCGGGGTCGGCGTGGTCGGCCAGCAGGGCGGCAAAGCGGTCCTGCGTCAGGCGGAACAGCTGTTCGTTCTGCCACAGCGTGTCGTCGGCATCGAAGCCGATGGTCGTCGGCATCCGTCCCCCCTGTGGCCCGTCGGGCGGCGTGCCCCGCGGAATCGGCACGGCCCCGCACGGGCGGCCCCTTTTCGCCCCGCCGCGAAAGGTTATATACTCTGGCACCGGGATTTGAGTCCCCTTTTGCATGCGTGGAGCTGTTACTTGACCCGTCTTCCCCTCGTGATGTCCGGCAAGTCGGATGGCCCCGAGGGCGATGGGTCCATCGCCACCAAGACGCGCACCCGCACGCAGCGCCCGCCGATGTACAAGGTGCTGCTGCTGAACGACGACTATACGCCGATGGAATTCGTCGTGCATGTGCTGGAACGGTTCTTCGGCCTCAGCCATGCGCAGGCGTTCGAGATCATGCTGACCGTCCACAAGAAGGGCCTAGCCGTCGTGGGCGTCTTCAGCTTCGAGGTGGCGGAAACCAAGGTCGCGCAGGTGATGGATTTCGCGCGCCGCCACCAGCACCCGCTGCAGTGCACCATGGAAAAGGAATAGGCCCCGGGGGCCGCCCATGCGATCCGCCCGTCTGACGCTGGCGCTCGATCAGGGCGCGCTGGTCCTGCCGCCTTCGGGTGTGATCGCGGTGGTGCGGCCCGGGGCCGAGGATGACCTGTCGCCCCTGCCGGCCGAGCGGGTGACCGTGGTCACCGGGTTCCGCCCCGCGCATGAGGCCCAGGCCGCGCGCGGGCTGACGGTGGCGCGCGACCTGCCGCCGGGGATGACGGCGGCTATCCTGTGCCTGCCGCGGGCGCGCGACCAGGCCCGCGCGCTGCTGCAGGCGCTTGCCGCCGCCCTGCCGCCCGGCGCGCCCCTGGCCGTGGACGGGCAGAAGACCGACGGGATCGAGGCGCTGTGGCGCGACCTGCGCGACCTGGGGATGGCCCCCGGTGCCCCGCTGTCCAAGGCGCATGGCAAGCTGTTCGTGCTGCCCGCGGCGCCGCTGCCCGCCGACTGGGCCGCGGCCGACCGGGTGGTCGAGGGGGGCTTCGTCACCCGGCCCGGGGTGTTTTCCGCCGACGGGCCCGATGCGGGCTCGGCCCTGCTGGCGGCGGCGCTGCCCGCGGGCCTGCGCGGCCGCGTCATCGATCTGGGCGCGGGCTGGGGCTATCTGGCGGCCCGGGCGCTGGCCACGGCGCCGGGGATCACGCGGCTCGACCTGGTCGAGGCCGAGGCCGACGCCCTGGACTGCGCGCGCCGCAACGTGACCGACCCGCGCGCGGTGTTCCACTGGGCCGATGCCACGCGCTTCCGCCCCGACCGGCCGGCCGACCATGTGCTGTGCAACCCGCCCTTTCATGCGGGGCGTGAGGCCGATCCCACCCTGGGCGCCGCCTTCATCGCCGCGGCGGCGGCCATGCTGGCACCCGACGGCACGCTGTGGCTGGTTTCGAACCGCCATCTGCCCTATGAACCGGTGCTGACCGCGCGCTTTCGCACCGTCGACGACCTGGGCGGCACCAGCCGCTTTCGCCTGACGCGCGCGCACCGTCCCCTGCGCGGCCCCGCCGGCCGCGCCTGACCCCCCGATCGGAGATCTGCCCTTGTCGCTGTCCATTTCCGGCAAGACCGCCATCATCACCGGCGCGGCCAACGGCATCGGCCTGGCCATCGGACGCCACTTCCTGGACAAGGGCGCGAACGTGATGTTCGCCGACATGGACGAAGAGGGGCTGCGCGACGAACTGGGCGACCTGATCCAGGGTGAGGGGCCGGCGCGCCTGTTCGCCGGCGACCTGCGGCAGAAGCTGACGGTGACCAACCTGCTGTCGGCCACCATCGACGCCTATGAACGCATCGACATCCTGGTGAACGCCAGCCGCCAGGTGGCGCTGTCCGACCCGCTGTCGCCCGAGGACGACGCGGTCGAGGCGATGCTGGCCCAGAACCTGATGACCAGCCTGCGCGTCAGCCAGATCGTCGCGCGGCGGATGATCGCCCTGGCCGAAAAGGCCGGCCAGCCGCGCGCGCAGGGGGTGATCGTCAACCTGTCGTCCATCGCAGCCCGGCACATGCGGCCCGAGCTGCTGGGCTATTCGGTGGCCTGCGCCGCCGTCGACCAGATGACGCGCAGCCTGGCCGTGGCACTGGCCCCCCGCGGCATCCGCGTGAACGCAGTGGCCATCGGCAGCGTGATGAGCGCAAGCCTGCAGGCGACGCTCAAGGAACACCCCGACTGGCGCGCCCGCATCGCCGAGGCCACCCCCATGGGCCGCATCGCCCCGCCCTCGGACCTGGTCGAGACGGTGCAGTTCCTTGCCTCGGACGCCGCCGCCTTCGTCACCGGCCAGGTGATCGCCGTGGACGGCGGCCGCAGCCTGTTCGACGCGGCGGCGCCGGCGGCGTTTTAGGGGGGGATAGCTCGCCGAGTAATTTTCTCATGATGTGCGCGTACTGAAGCTCTGCACGCGGTAGAAGTTGCGCAGCCTCTTTTCAAGCTGTATGTCTCAACATAGCTTTCCCATCCCGCGTGAGTGTAGACGCGCTTGCTGAACAGCTCGGGCCTGCGACGCTGCCATTGCTTGAGGGCGTCGACAGGTGATCGGCCCTTGAGGGCGGATTGCGGCAACTGGCTGTTGTAGAGGTGGACGTAGCGCAGGATGGTGTGCTCCAGGTCCTCGCCGCTCTGGAAGCGG
>JACXUX010000061.1 GCA_014763725.1 Rhodobacterales bacterium | reverse complement strand
GCTTCGGCCCCGGCGGGCCGGACCCCGGCGCGCGGGTGCTGGCGGCCGAGGTCGCGGTGGCGATCAGCGTGAACGGCACCACCCAGGCGGTGATGATGGCCACCCCCGCCGATCTGGAGGATTTCGCCCGCGGCTTTGCCCTGACCGAGGGGCTGGCCAAGCCCGACCAGATCCTGTCGGTCGAGGTGGCGCCCGCAGGCCCCGGGATCGACCTGCAGCTGTGGCTGGCCGAACCCGCCGCGGCGCGGCTGGCCGCCCGGCGGCGGCGGATGGCGGGGCCCGTGGGCTGCGGGCTGTGCGGGATCGAGACGATCGAACAGGCCCTGGCCGAGCCGCCCGCCCTGCCCCCGGGCCCGCTGCGGCTGACGCCCGCGCAGGTGATGGCGGCGGTGGCGGCACTGCCCGGCGGCCAGGCGCTGCACGACCGCACCCGGGCGGTGCATGCCGCGGCCTTCTGGGCGGGCGGGCGGATCCTGGCCACGCGCGAGGATGTGGGCCGGCACAATGCGCTGGACAAGCTGGCCGGCTGGGCGGTGCGCCAGGGCGCGCCGGTGGCCGATGGCGCGGTGGTGATGACCAGCCGCGTCTCGATCGACCTGGTGCAGAAGGTGGCCCGGCTGGGCGCGGGCGTGCTGATCGCGGTATCGGCGCCCACGGTGGCGGCGGTCGACCTGGCCGACCGGCTGGGCGTGACGCTGATCTGCAATGCCCGGCCCGACCGCTTTGACCTCTATTCCCACAGCGACCGCATCACGACCGAGGTGCAGGATGCCGGATGACAAGATCACCCGCATGGCGAACCAGATCGCCACCTTCATGGCCAGCCGCCCGGCCGATCAGGCCGCCCGGGGCTGCGCGGCCCATATCAACGACTATTGGGAGCCGCGGATGCGCCGCCAGCTGTTCGACCGGATCGCGGCGGGCGGGGCGGGGCTGCATCCGCTGGTGATCCAGGCCGCGCCGCTGATCCGCCCGGTGCCCGAGGGGCGCTGAACCCCCGCCCCGCGGGGCCGCGGGGGCTCAGACCGAGGCCTGGACCGCGCCCACGATGTCGCCCACGACGCGGGTCAGCAGGCCCTCGTCCTCGCATTCCGCCATCACGCGGATCAGGGGTTCGGTGCCCGACTTGCGGATCAAGAGCCGCCCGGTGCCGGCCAGCTGCGCCTCGCCCTCGGCAATGGCGGCGCGCACGGGCGGGGCCTGCAGAGGTTCGGCCCCCGCGGCATAGCGGACATTGCGCAGCAGCTGCGGCACCGGCGCGAACTGGCGCAGCAGGTCATCGGCGGGCCGGCCGGTGCGCACCATCTCGGCCAGGACCTGCAGCGCCGCGATCAGCCCGTCGCCGGTGGTGGCATAGTCGGTCATCACGATATGGCCCGACTGTTCGCCGCCCAGGTTGAAGCCGCCCGCCCGCATCCGTTCCACCACATAGCGGTCGCCCACGGGGGTGCGTTCCAGCCGCAGCCCGCGCGCCGCCATGAACCGTTCCAGGCCCAGGTTCGACATCACCGTGGCCACCAGCGCGCCGCCGCGCAGCTGCCCCCCGTCGGCCCAGCGGGCCGCCAGCAGCGCCATGATCTGGTCGCCGTCGGCCACCCGGCCGTGCTGGTCCAGGATCACCACGCGGTCGGCATCGCCATCCAGACAGATGCCCACATCGGCGCCGTGGCGCACCACCTCCTCGGCGGCGGTCTCGGGGTGGGTGGATCCCACGCGGTCGTTGATGTTGGTGCCGTTGGGCGACACGCCCACGGGGATCACCTCGGCCCCCAGTTCCCACAGCACCTCGGGCGCGGCGCGGTAGGCCGCGCCATTGGCGCAGTCGACCACGACCTTCAGCCCGCCCAGCCGCAGCCCGGTGGGAAAGGTGGTCTTGGCGAATTCCTGATAACGGCCGCGGCCATCCTCGATCCGGCGGGCGCGGCCGATGCGGCCGGGGGCGGCCACCGTGACCTGGCCCTGCAGGATCGCCTCGATCTCGGCCTCGGCCTCATCCGACAGCTTGAAGCCGTCGGGGCCGAAGAACTTGATCCCGTTGTCCTGATGCGGGTTGTGGCTGGCCGAGATCATGACGCCCAGGTCCGCGCGCATGCTGCGCGTCAGGAACCCCACCGCGGGCGTGGGCACGGGGCCCAGCAGCAGCACGTTCATCCCCGTGCTGGTCAGCCCTGCGGTCATCGCGGTTTCCAGCATGTAGCCCGACAGGCGCGTGTCCTTGCCGATCACCACGCGATGCACGGCGCTGCCGTTGGTGCGCTGGAAATAGGTGCCCGCCGCCTGGCCCAGCCGCAGCGCCATCTCGGCCGTCATCGGATAGGTGTTGGCCATGCCGCGCACCCCGTCGGTGCCAAAGAGTTTCCGCGTCATTCTTCCCCGTCCCCCAGGGCCAGCGCGCGCCACAGGGCGATCGCCTGGCGGGTTTCTTCCACGTCATGCACGCGCAGGATCTGAGCGCCCTGCTGCGCCCCCAGCACCGCCACGGCGACCGATCCGGGCATCCGGCCGGCCGGGTCGGGCGCGCCGCCATAGGTGCCGATGAACCGCTTGCGGCTGGCGCCCAGCAGCAGCGGCAGGCCCAGGCTGTGAAACAGCGCGAGCCCCCGGATCAGTGCCAGGTTCTGCGCCCCGGTCTTGGCAAAGCCGATGCCGGGGTCGATCACGATCCGGTCGGCCGCGATGCCCGCGGCCCGCGCCGCCGCCACCCGGTCGGCCAGCGCCTGCGCCACCTCGGCCAGCACATCGGCATAGTCCGTCTGCGCCGTCATGGTGGCGGGCGTGCCGCGCATGTGCATCACCACCACCGGCACCCCGGCGCGGGCCACGACGCCTGCCAGGTCGGGGTCATGCGTCAGGCCCGAGACATCGTTGACCATGTCCGCCCCCGCCGCCAGCGCGGCCCGGGCCACGGCGGCCTTGCGGGTGTCGATGCTGATGGGCAGCGTCAGGCCCGCGGCGCGCAGGGCCTCGATCACCGGGGCGGTGCGGTCGATCTCTTGCTGGGTTCCCACCTCGGCCGCGCCGGGGCGGGTGCTTTCGCCGCCGATGTCCAGGATGTCGGCGCCGGCCGCGGCCATCGCGCGGGCCTGCGCCACGGCCGCCGCCGGATCCAGAAATCGGCCGCCGTCGGAAAAGCTGTCGGGCGTGACGTTCAGGATGCCCATGATCCGCGGCCGGTCCAGCGTCAGACCGCAGAGCGGGGCGCGCGGGGCGGCCAGCGCCTGGCGCAGGGGCGCGGGCAGGTCGGCCGCCGCGACGACCCGCGGCGCGGCGCCCGGCACGGTCAGCTCGGCGCGGTCGAACCACAGCGGGCCGCCGGCCAGCGGCAGGGCCCCGGGCGGCGGGGTCAGGGCATCGGTGGGCAACAGCGGGCGGGCAAGGTCCATGCGGCGATGCTGTGGCCCGGCCGGGCGGGCTTGGCAAGGGCCGGGGTCAGGCGCGCTGCACCTCTACGCGGCTTCCTGCCGGAACCGTAACCGGCCCGTGAACGATCAGGCGGCGGGCGGCCAGCGTTTCGGCCAGCCACAGCGCCAAGGCCACGGGATCGACGATCTTGGGCCCGTCGGCGGCATCCAGCACCATCTTGGACGGCGCCCAGACAAGGCTGCGCCCGCGGCGGATGGCCCAGTCGATCTCGGTCCGGGCGGACATCACCACGCAGCGCGGGTCGCGCGCGGCCAGCATCCAGGCCGCCTGTTCCATGGCCAGCAGGTCGATGCGCCGCTGGGTGGGGCGGTGGCCGGTCTGCGGCCGCGGCAGGTCGGGCAGGCCGGGCACCAGCACCACGGGCGCGCCCTGCCCCAGCCAGCCGTCCAGCCGCGCGGGCAGGTCGGGCGCGGCGATCGCCGCGGCATCCAGGCAGACGACCAGCGGATGCACCGCGCCGCCTGCCGCATCGGCCGCCTGCAGCGGCAGTTCGGCCCGGCTGCGGACGATTTCCACCCCCAGCGCATAGGGGCCGATGTCCAGCTTCTCGATCCGGACGAAGGCGCGCATCGCCTGGGGCGCGGCCAGAACCCGTTCGGCCACCCGCTCGGCCAGGGTTTCCAGCAGGTTCACCCGGCCCGTGGCCAGTTCGTCGGCGATCGCCTCGGTGATGCGGTCATAGGACAGGATGCGGTCGACATCGTCGGCCAGCGGGTCGGGGTTCGGCCGCACCTCGACCACCACGTTGAAGCGCAGCCGCTGGGGATGGCCGCGTTCCTGCTGAAAGGCGCCGATCTCGGCCACCACGACATGGTCGCGCAGCGAAATGCGGTCGCGCGGGTCGGCGGGGGCGGTGGCGTCGGCCCGCGCCTCGGGATGGGCAAAGGCCAGCGCGGTGTCAGAGGTCATGGGCGGCTCGCAGGCGGGGGCATGGGTGCGGCCTGCACCGCGGCCGCGCCCGGACCTAGCGCGAATGCGACGCCCGCCGCAAGCGCCGCGTCAGCCCGCCGTCGCGCGATAGAACAGATGCGCGCCGATCACCGCCGTCCGCTTGAACCGGCTGGCCCAGTCGGGGCGCACGGCACGGGTGTGGAAATGCGTGGCGCCCTGGGTCAGCTGGCGCGGCGCGCCGTCCAGCATCAGCCGCGCGATGCGGCCCGCGGTGTCCCAGGCGGCGCGGTCGGCCACGACCTCGGGCTTGCCGTCGCAGGTAAAGCTGAACTGGCAGCCGCGCGCATTGCCCTGCTGGACCACCCGGCAGATCGAGTCGGGGAAGCTGGACGCCGCCACGCGGTTCAGGATCACCTCGGCCACGGCAACCTGGCCGCGGATGCTTTCGCCGCGCGCCTCGAAATAGATCGCCTTGGTCAGGCACTGCCATTCCGCCCCGCCACGGGGGGCGGGCAGCGTCGCCAGCCAGCGCGCGTCGTAGGAAATCTGCGGCGCGGCGGGCGCGCGGGCCTTGCCCCGCGGGGCGGGCAGAGCCGCCACGATCTGCATCCGGTCGGCCCCCACGGCGGACAGGGCGCGGCGTTCCTGGCCCAGCAGCGCCGCCACCTGCCCCCCCAGCGTCGCCTGCGGCGCGTTCGACTGGCTGACCGTCACCTCGGCCACGGCGGGATAGGCCAGCATCAGCGCGGCGCAGAACGCCAGAACCCTGCCCGCCCGGATGCGCGTGGTGATCATGTTCTCCGTCTCCCTTTGGTCCGCGCAGCGCCCGGAAAACGGGCGTGCCTGCACAAGATCACGGAGTCGCTAGCCGAAATTGGGGCAGGAGTCCATGAACATTGCATTTTTGCAACGTTCATGCGACAGGATCGGCAAGGTTCTGCCGATGCGCCGCCCCGCGCCCCCGCCGACGCGGCGGGTGTTGTCGCAGCGCTACGCTTTTCGGTCAGCCGGGGGCGGGATTGCGGCGATCCTGCAACGCCAGATGGGCGGCCACCAGCCGCGCCTGCGGCACACGATAGGGCGAGCACGAGACATAGTCGAAATTCTCGCGCCGGCAGAAGGCAATCGATTCGGGATTGCCGCCATGTTCGCCGCAGATCGACAGCGTCAGATCGCCCCGAGTCGCCCGCCCCCGCGCCGCGCCGATGTGCAACAGCTCGCCCACCCCGTCGACATCCAGCACATGGAACGGATCCTCGGGGAAGACGCCCTCGTTGACATAGGTGTTCATGAACCGCCCCGCATCGTCGCGCGACAGGCCATAGGTCATCTGCGTCAGGTCGTTGGTGCCAAAGGACAGGAAGGCCGCGTGCTGGGCGATCTCGCCCGCGCGCAGCGCGGCGCGCGGGGTTTCGACCATCACCCCCAGGCGATAGTCGAAATCGACGCCCGACTTGACGCGCACGGCCGCGGCCACGGCGTCGATCCGGGTCTTGACCAGTTCCACCTCGCGCCGGGCGCTGACCAGGGGGATCATCACCTCGGGCACCACGGGGTCGCCGCGGCGGGCGGTCTCGGCCGTCGCCTCGAAGATGGCGCGGGCCTGCATGTCGTAGATTTCGGGCAGCACGACGCCCAGCCGCACCCCCCGCATGCCCAGCATCGGGTTGAATTCTGCCAGCGCCTCGGCCCGGCGGGTGACCTCGGACAGGGGGCGGTCCAGTGCCTCGGCCAGTTCGCGCAGCCCCTCGCGGCTGTGCGGCAGGAATTCGTGCAGCGGCGGGTCGAACAGCCGGATGCAGACCGGCAGGCCGTGCATGATGTCGAAGAGCTGCGCGAAATCGTCCCGCTGCATCGGCAGCAGCCGCGCCAGCGCCGCGGCGCGGTCCTTGGAGGTGTCGGCGAAGATCATCTCGCGCATCACGACCAGGCGATCCTCGTCAAAGAACATGTGTTCCGTCCGGCACAGGCCGATGCCCTCGGCCGCGAAGTCGCGCGCGGTCTGGGCGTCGGCCGGCGTGTCGGCATTGGCGCGGATGCCGATGTCGCGCACCGCATCGGCCCAGGACAGCAGCCGGTGAAAGGTTTCGTCCAGCGCAGGCGGAAGCATTTCGGGCGCGCCCGACAGCGCCTCGCCCGCGGTGCCGTCGACGGTGATGATGTCGCCTTCGCGGAAGGTGCGGCCGTCGGCGGTGACGAACTTCCTGTCGCGCGTGTCCAGCCGCAGGTCCGAGGCGCCGACCACGCAGGGCAGGCCCAGGCCGCGCGCGATGACCGCGGCGTGGCTGGTCATGCCGCCGCGTTCGGTCAGGACGGCCGCGGCGGAATGCATGCCGCGGATATCCTCGGGCGCGGTTTCGCGGCGGACCAGGATGCAGGGTTCCCCGCGCGAGGCGCTGGCCTGCGCCGCGGCCGAGGAAAACACGATCCGCCCCGTTGCCGCGCCCGGGCTGGCGGCGATGCCGCGCGCGATGCGGTCGCGCGGCATGCGCGGGTCGACCTGGTTGTGCAAGAGTTCCGACAGCGCCCGCGGCTCGACCCGCAGCACGGCCTCGTCCCGGGTGATGACGCCGTCCTCGGCCAGGCTGACCGCGATGCGCAGTGCCGCGCGCGAGGACCGCTGCACCTTGACCGCATCGAGCACGCGCAGCGCGCCGTTCTCGATGGTGAATTCGATCTGCATCTCTTCGCGCAGGCGGCGGCGGCAGACCTCGCCATGGCGCAAGAGGTCGGCAAAGATGTCGGGCGACAGCTCTTCCAGCGAGGGGCCGCGGGGGTCGCGCGTCAGGTAGATCGCGCCACGGTGGCGCAGCGCGTCGCGGCCCTGGCTTTGCCCCAGATAGCGGCCGGTCACGCGGTGCAGGCCGGTCACGGGGTCGACGAACTGGATCACGCCCGAGCCGGAACAGCCGGGGCCGAAGCCCTGCGCCATGGCCTGGACGACCAGGCCCAGGCCCGCCTCGGGCGGGGCGCCCTTGGCCTGGCGCAGCAGGCGGGCGGTCGTGCCCTCCCAGGCGCGGGCCATGGTGCGCAGCACCTCGGCCAGCTGGCGGGCCGGATCCTCGGGGAAGGGTTCGTCGGTTTCCTGTTCATAGGCGCGCAGGGCGGCGCGCACGCCTTCGGGGCCGGGGGTCAGACCGTCGAACAGGTCGGGGTCGAGGCGCGCGACATGAATCGCATAGCCCTGGATGAAGCGCAGGAAGAGGGTGTCGGCGGCCTCGGGGCCCAGGGTTTCGGACAGGCGGGCGTGCAGCGCGGGGCCGAGGCCCACATTGAGGATGGTCGAAGGCCCGCCCCAGTCGGGGTTTTCCGGGCTGGGTCGCACCGAGACCAGCGGCGCGGGCCCGAAATGGGCAAGGATGCCCTCCGCATCCACGGGGTGACCCGCGGCGATGGCGCGCACGGTCGAGGCGGGCAGCGCCACCGTGGCCGGCACCGGCAGGTCCAGCCGGATCAGCCGCTGCAGGCATTTGGCGCGCCAGCCATGGGTGGCAGGCGCGATCGCCGCGGTGGGCGTCAGCGGCGTGAAGTCATCGAAGCTGTCGTGTTTCTGCACCGCGGCGTCCCCCGTTTGCCGGCAGGATACGCCCTTGCCGCGGGCACGCAAGCCGGGGTTTGCACCGGATGAGCCTGCGCGCGGCCCCGGCCGCGGGGGGCTGTCTGCCCCCCGCACCCCCCGAGGATATTTGCCCGGGAAGCGGGGATCAGCCCTCGATCCGGGTGAGGTCGGCGACCGACAGGCAGGTGGCGCGGATGCGGTGCAGCAGGTTCAGCCGGTTGCGGCGGACGACCGGGTTGGGGCTGTTGATCTGGACCGCGGTGAAGAAGACGTCGATGGGGGCGCGCAGATCGGCCATGGCGGCCATGGCGCGGGCGAAATCCTCGGCCGCCATGGCGGGGGCAATGGCGGATTCGGCGGCATCGAGGGCCGCGAAGAGGGCGGTTTCGGTCGCATCCTCGGCGAATTTGGGATCGGCGCCGAAGGAATATTCGACGCCGTCGCGCGTCTCGGCCTGGGTCAGGATGTTGTTGGCGCGGAGGAAGCCCTGGATCAGGTTGGCGCCGTCGTCGGTGTCGAGCACCGCCTGAAGCGCGCGGGCGCGGCGGACGAGCAGGGTGAGGTCGTCGTTGGCCGGCCCCGCGCCGCCAGTCGCCGCCAGCGGCGAGGGGGCGAGGCAGGCGTCGATCACGTCGTGGCGGATGCCCTGGTCGCGCAGGAAGACCTTGAGCCGGTCGTGGAGGAAGGAGAGGAGGTCGGCCGCATCGGCATCGGGATGGCCCAGGGCGAAGACCTGCGACAGCGGCAGGCGCAGGCCATTGCCCACCACCAGCCGGATCACCCCCAGCGCGGCGCGGCGCAGCGCGAAGGGATCCTTGGACCCGGTGGGCTTTTCGTCGATGGCCCAGAAGCCGGTCAGCGTGTCGATGCGGTCGGCCAGGGCCACGGCCACGCTGACGGGTTCGGCGGGCACGTCGTCGGCGGGGCCCTGGGGCTGGTAATGCGCCTTGCAGGCCTGGGCCACGGCCTGTGGCAGGCCGGCGGCGCGGGCGTAGTAGCTGCCCATCGTGCCCTGGAGTTCGGGAAATTCGCCCACCATGGCCGATTGCAGGTCGGCCTTGGCCACGCGCGCGGCCTCGGCCGCCAGATCGGGCGGGGCGCCGACCAGGGGGGCCAGGTCGCGCGC
The DNA here is from genome assembly GCA_014763725.1 of Rhodobacterales bacterium. Classification (GTDB taxonomy): domain Bacteria; phylum Pseudomonadota; class Alphaproteobacteria; order Rhodobacterales; family Rhodobacteraceae; genus JACXUX01. The sequence continues at coordinate 3,052 of JACXUX010000061.1, read as the reverse complement.
CAGCGTGGCAATGCGGGCGATGCGGTCGGCCTGGCTGCCCAGTCGGTTGTGGAAGGTGACCTGGGCAAGGCCCTCGGCCATCCCCTCCATCCCCCGGGTGCGGACGGTGCGCAGGTCGTTTTCCCAGAAGAATTTCGCATCCGACAGCCGGGCGGCCAGCACGCGGCCGTTGCCCGACAGGATGGTGGCGCCCTGGTCGGCGGTTTCGCGGTTGGCGACGGTCACGAATTTCTCGATCCGGCCGGTGCGGGGATTGCGGACCGAGAAGAACTTCTGGTGTTCGCGCATCGAGGTCTGCAGAACCTCGGGCGGCAGGTCGAGGAAGTCGTCGCGGATGTCGCCCATCAGCGCCACGGGCCATTCGACCAGGCCCGCCACTTCGGCCAGCAGGGCCTTGTCCTCGACCAGTTCCAGCCCCTGGGCAAAGGCGGCCTGGGTGGCGTCGTGCCAGATCGTGGCCTCGCGTTCGGCGGGGTCGAGCAGGACGAAGGCGCGGCGCAGCCGGGCGGCATAGTCGTCGAACCCCGCCACGGCAAAGCGGCCGGGCGCCATGAAGCGGTGGCCTTCGGTCGTGGCGCCCGCGGTTAGGTGATCGACGGTCAGGGGAACGACCTCGGCCCCGGCCTCGGTCGTCAGCAGGCAGAGGATGGACTGCAACGGGCGCACCCAGCGCAGCGAGCCCGAGCCCCAGCGCATCGACTTGGGCCAGGGGAAGCTGCGGATCGTCTGTTCGACCACCTCGGCCACGATGGCGGCGGCGGGGCGGCCGGGCTTTTCGACCACGGCGAAGAAGAACTCGGCCTTCTTGTCGGCGCGGCGGTCCAGCTGGTCGAGCGTGAGGCCCGTGGAGCGCAGGAAGCCCTCGATCGCGGCGGCGGGGGCGTCGGTGCGGGGGCCCTTGCGTTCCTCACGCACGGGGCGGCTGGCGGGGGACAGGCCCTCGATGTGCAGCACCAGGCGCCGCGGCGTCGACAGGGCGCCGGCATGGGCATAGGTCAGCCCCGCCTGAACCAGGCTGTCGGTGACCAGGCGGCGCAGATCGTCGCGCGCGCGGGCCTGCATACGGGCGGGGATTTCCTCGGAGAACAGTTCCAGCAGAAGATCGGGCATGTCAGTTTCCTGTGCGCGCGGGCGGCGGCGGGCAGCCCTGGGGCGCGGGCCGGCCTTCGAAGACCTCGGCCCCGCAGCGGTTGATCTGGTGCCAGGCATAGCCGCGGCCGTCGGGGGTGACGGCCAGCACGCGGTCGATGCCGTAGCGGTAGTTTTCCTGGCCCAGGAGCGCGGTAGCCTGGCCGGCGACAAGGGCCGCGCCCAGCGCGCGGGCGTCGAAACAGTCGAACCAGCCGGGCGCCACCAGCGGTTCGGCCGCGGGATAGGGCGCATAGCCCGCCGGGTCAAAGCCCGCGGGCAGGCTGAAGCAGGCGCGGAACCGGATGGGCGAGGACCCGCTGTCGATCGCCTGCAGATCGGTCACGGCCAGCGGCGCGACCGTGCCGTCGGCCCGGGTGGCCGCGATCTGCGCGGCGGGGGCATCAGGGGCCAGCCGGTCGTAATAGCCCCAGACCTGCAGGTAATAGACCCCCGCCCCCGCCAGCGCGGCCGAGATCAGGATCGCATAGCCCGCGATGCGGCCGTTCACGCGCCACCCCCGGCCTCGGTGGTCACGAAGGCATCGGCGCAGGCCTTGGTCAGCGCGCGCACCCGCCCGATATAGGCCTGCCGTTCGGTGACCGAGATCACGCCGCGCGCATCGAGCAGGTTGAACAGGTGGCTGGCCTTGATGCACTGGTCATAGGCGGGATGGGCCATGACGATGCGCTTGCCCGTCCTGGGGTCGATGGCATCCTGGGCCAGCAGGCGCTGGCATTCCGCCTCGGCCCGGGCAAAATCGCCCAGAAGCTTGTCCGTATCGGCCGCGTCGAAGTTGTGGCGGCTGTATTCCTCTTCGGTCTGGCGGAAGATGTCGCCATAGCGCAGCGGAGTGGGCGAGGCCGGGTCGTTGAAGGGCATGTCCATCACATGGCCGATGCCCAGCACATACATGGCCAGACGTTCCAGGCCATAGGTCAGCTCGCCGCTGACGGGTTTGCAGTCATGCCCGCCCACCTGCTGGAAATAGGTGAACTGGCTGACCTCCATCCCGTCGCACCAGACCTCCCACCCCAGGCCCCAGGCGCCCAGGGTCGGGCTTTCCCAGTCGTCCTCGACAAAGCGGATGTCGTGCAGATCGGTGTCGATGCCGATGGCGCGCAGGCTGCCCAGATACAGGTTCTGCAGGTCGGGGGGGCTGGGCTTGATGATGACCTGATACTGATAATAGTGCTGCAGCCGGTTGGGGTTTTCGCCATAGCGGCCGTCGGTCGGCCGGCGGCTGGGCTGGACATAGGCGGCCGCCCAGGGCCGCGGCCCCAGCGCGCGCAGCGTGGTGGCGGGGTGGAAGGTGCCTGCCCCCACCTCCATGTCATAGGGTTGCAGGACCGCGCAGCCCTGCGCGCCCCAATAGGCCTGAAGCCGCATCAGGATGTCCTGAAAGCTGCGGGGGGTCGCCTGATCCATGCTGCCGTCCTGACGTGCTGCCGAAAGCGCCCCTTCCATAGGCAAGGGCAACGCGGGGGTCAATCCGCGACCGCGGCGCGCGGGGGCGGGGCGTGCGGGCGCGGCCGAAGGGATCGTGATTTGACGTGCGCGCGGCGTGAAGTCTGTTACTAGGGCGACATATTGCGGCTGGATGCGGGAATTGCACGGATGCGGGGTATTCGGGGGCTGATGGCGCTGGTTCTGGCGGGCGCGGTTCTGGCGGGGGCTGCGCGGGCGCAGGACCGCGCCTGGCTGCAGATCGAGGCGCAGCCCACCCGTGGCGCGGCCGAGGAACGCGCCCGGGCCTATTCCGGCGCCTTCGGAAATGTCGCCGGCTTCCGTCTGCCCTCGGGCTGGTATGCCATCGTGCTGGGCCCCTATGACCCCGCGCTGGCCGCGCGCACGCTGGACGAGCTGAAGCGCGAACGCCTGGTGCCCGGCGACAGTTTCCTGGCGCGTGAGGCGGGGCTGCGCG
>JACXUX010000345.1 GCA_014763725.1 Rhodobacterales bacterium | reverse complement strand
GGCCAGCCATGCCGCGCGCGCCATGGCCGAGGCCTGGATCGCGCGGGCGGGGGCCGAGGCCGAGGCGCTGCCCGCGCCCGGCTTTGCCCGCGCGCTGGCCGAGGCGGGCGGCGATCCGGGGCGCATCGCGGCGGAGTTCGGCGCCGATCCGGTGGCGGTGATGCGGCGGATCGCGCTGTGGCCGGGCGCGCGGGCGGGGGCGGTGGTCTGCGACGGATCGGGGCGGCTGGTCTTTCGCAAGCCGGTCGAGGGCTTTGTCCTGCCGCGCCACGGGGCGGGCTGTGCGCTCTGGCCGCTTTACGCCGCGCTGACGCGGCCGATGACGCCGGTGCGGGCGGTGGTCGAGATGGCGGGCCGCGTGCCGCGCCGCTTTGCCGTGCAGGCCATCGCGGTGGTCCGCCATCCGCAGGGGTTCGCCGGGCCCCAGGTGGTCGAGGCGGCGATGCTGATCGAGCCGGCCGATCCCGGCGCGGGGCCGGGCCTGCCGGTGGGGCCCACCTGCCGCATCTGTCCCCGCGGCGACTGCCCGGCGCGGGCGGAACCCTCGCTGGTTTCGGGCTGATCGGGTTTTGACAGACGGGCGCTTTCGCGGAATAGTCGGGACGCGGGCGGCGCGGGACCGGGGAGGGGTCAGGCGATGACACGGCGCGTGATGCTGATCGAGGACGAACCCAACATCAGCGAGGCCTTGCGCTTCATCCTGACGCGGGGGGGGTATGAGGTATCGACCCTGGCTGACGGCGCCCTGGCCGAGGCGGCGATCCTGGACCAGCGGCCGGATGTGCTGATCCTGGACGTGATGCTGCCGGGGCGGTCGGGGTTCGACATCCTGGCCAGCCTGCGCGCGCGGGGCGAGACGGCCGATCTGCCGGTGCTGATGCTGACGGCCAAGGGACAGGACCGCGACCGTCAGGCGGCCGAGCAGCTGGGGGCCAGCGGCTTCATGTCCAAGCCCTTTTCCAATACCGAGATCCTGGCGCAGGTGCGCGCCATGGTCGGGCCGTGAGACGCCCGGGCCTGCCGATGTTCCTGGCGCGCCGGCCCTATCGGCGGCGGCGCCGGGTGGATGCGGCGCGGCTGCTGCCGGTGTTTGGCACGGTGCTGTTCCTGATGCCGATGATGTGGCGGCCGGCGGGGGGCAGGGCCAATGCGCTGGCCGCCGACGGGGTCTGGCTGTTCCTGGTCTGGGCCGGGCTGATTGCGGTGGCCCGCCTGCTGGCGCCCAGCCTGTCGCCCGAGGGCGAGGCCGACCCGGCCGAGGACCGGGGCTAGGCCATGGTGCCCTTCAACATCCTGGTGCTGGCCTGTCTGGTCTATGTGGCGGCCCTGTTCGCCGTGGCCTGGGCGGTCGAGCGGCGCGCGGTGGCCGAGGTGCCGCGCTGGCTGCGGTCGGCGCCGGTCTACACGCTGTCGCTGTCGATCTACTGCACGGCCTGGACGTTCTACGGCGCGGTGGGCTATGCGGCGCGGTCGGGGCTGGAGTTCCTGACGATCTACCTGGGGCCGACGCTGGTCTTTGTCGGCTGGTGGTGGTTGCTGCGCAAGCTGGTGCGGATCGGCCGGGTGCATCGCGTGACCTCGATCGCCGACCTGATGTCCAGCCGCTATGGCAAGTCGAACCTGATCGGGGTGCTGGTGACGCTGATCGCGGTGGTGGCGGCCACGCCCTATGTGGCGCTGCAGCTGCAGTCGGTCACGCTGTCCTTTGCCGTCTTTGCCAGCGACGGGCCCGAGGGCTGGCCGCTGCCCGGGCAGGATGCCACCGCGCTGTGGGTGGCGGTGGGGCTGGCGGCCTTTACCGTGCTGTTCGGCACGCGCAACCTGGACGCCAACGAACAGCATCACGGCGTGGTCACCGCCATCGCGGTCGAGGCGGTGGTCAAGCTGGTCGCGCTGATCGCGGTCGGCGTCTTTGTCGTCTGGGGGCTGGCGTGGGGGCCGGCCGCGATGATCGACCGGATCGAGACCTCGGCCCTGGGGGGCTGGACGCCGCAGCCCGGCCGCTGGGCGGGGCTGATCTTCGTGTCCGCCGCTGCGGTGATCTGCCTGCCGCGGATGTTCCAGGTGCTGGTGGTGGAAAACGTCGACGAACGGCATCTGGCCACGGCCAGCTGGGCCTTTCCGCTGTATCTGTTCGCGATGAGCCTGTTCGTCGTGCCCATCGCGGTGATGGGGCTGACGCTGATGCCGCCGGGGTCGAACCCGGACCTGTTCGTGCTGACGCTGCCCTTGGCCCAGGGGCTGGGGGGGCTGGCGATGCTGGCCTTTCTGGGCGGGTTTTCCAGCGCCACGTCGATGGTGATCGTGGCCGCGATCGCGCTGGCCACCATGGTGTCGAACCATATCGTGATGCCGCTGTGGCTGCGGCTGCGGCCGGCGCTGGCGGTGTCGGGGGATGTGCGGGGCATTGTGCTGCTGGCGCGGCGGCTGTCGATCGCGGGGGTGGTGGCGCTGGGATACGCCTATTTCCGCCTGTCGGGCGGGTCGGCGGCGCTGGCGGCCATTGGGCTGATCAGCTTTGTCGGCGTGGCGCAGTTCCTGCCCGCGCTGATCGGCGGCATCTTCTGGCGCGGGGCCACGCGGACGGGGGTGCTGGCCTGTCTGGTCTATGTGGCGGCCCTGTTCGCCGTGGCCTGGGCGGTCGAGCGGCGCGCGGTGGCCG
>JACXUX010000344.1 GCA_014763725.1 Rhodobacterales bacterium | reverse complement strand
GGGCTGGCGGCGATGATCAGCGACGGACCGGGATGCGCCTCGGCCTCGAGCATCGCCTGCACGGTCTGGTCGGGCCGGGCCTGAAGGCCGACCTCGGCGACATAGACATGGCCGTAGGACATGGCCAGAAGGCCCAGATCCTTCTTGCGCCCCGCCTTGCCCGCCACCGCGAACTTGGCCGATGCCCCGGTCGGCGTGGCCTTGGACGCCTGCCCGCCGGTGTTGGAATAGACCTCGGTGTCCAGCACCAGCACGTTCAACTTGCGTCCCGAGGCCAGCACATGGTCCAGCCCGCCATAGCCGATGTCATAGGCCCAGCCATCGCCGCCGACGATCCAGAGGCTGGTGGGCAGAAGGGCATCCAGATCGGCGGGCGGCGCGCCCGCGGGCCAGGCCGCGGCCGTCTCGGCCAGAAGGGCGCGGATGCGGGAGACTTCGGCCGGGTCGGCCGTCTGCGCGGGGATCGCGGCCAACGCCGATGCCAGCCGCTCGGGCAGGACCGCCCGCGCCGCCGCCAGCGCCTGCGCGCGGCGGGTGTCGAGGGCCAGCCGCATCCCCAGGCCGAATTCGGCATTGTCCTCGAACAGCGAGTTCGACCAGGCAGGCCCGCGTCCCTCGGCGTTCTTCGCCCAGGGCGTCGTCGGCAGGTTGCCACCGTAGATCGAGGAACAGCCCGTCGCATTGGCGATCAGCAGCCGGTCACCGAACAGTTCGGAGAGAAGCCGCAGATAGGGGGTTTCGCCGCAGCCTGCGCAGGCGCCAGAGAATTCGAACAGGGGTTCGCGGAAGGTCGCCGTGCGCCGGTCGATGGGCAGGTCATCCAGCGGCGCCGAGGGCAGAGTGCGGAAGAAATCCCAGGCCGTGCGCTCGACCTCAAGATGATCGGCCAGCGGCTCTGCCATCAGCGCCTTGCGTCTGGGGTCGTGGCGGTCACGGGCTGGGCAAAGCTCGATGCACAGGCCGCAGCCGGTGCAGTCCTCAGGCGCGACCTGCACGGTATAGGCCATGCCTTCCAGTGCCGTCTCGAACCCCTCGGGGACGGAACGGAACCCCTCGGGCGCCCCCTCCAAGGCCGCCGGATCGTAGACCTTCGTGCGGATCGCCGCATGGGGGCAGATCATCGCGCAGCGGTTGCACTGGACGCAGAGGTCAGGCTGCCAGACCGGAATCTCCAGCGCGATGGCGCGCTTCTCCAGGCGGCTGGTGCCGCTTGGCCATGTGCCATCCGGCGGGAAGGCGCTGACCGGCAGCGCGTCGCCCTGCCCCTCCAGCAGCGCCCGCGTCACCCGTTGGGCGAAATCGTCCGCATCGGCCGGCACCGCAGGGCGAAGGCCATGCTGCGACGTGACATTTTCCGGCAGCGGCACTGCACGCAACCCCGCCAGTGCGGCGTCGATCGCGGCCACATTGCGCCGCACGACCTCGGGGCCGCGCTTGCCCCATGTCTCGGCGACCGAATCCTTCAGCGCGGCAAGCGCCGCGTCGCGCGGCAGCACGCCCGACAAGGCAAGGAAACAGGCCTGCATCACCATGTTGATCCGCCGCCCCAACCCCGCCTTTGCGGCAATGGCATGGGCGTCGATCACATGGAGCGCGCAGCCTCGGTCGATCAGCGCCGCCTGCGCTTCGCGCGGGAGACTGTCCCAGAACGCCTGGCCGTCGAGGGGCGTGTTCACAAGCACGGTCGCGCCCGGCCGCGCCCGCAGAAAGACCTCGCGTCGCGTCAGGAACTCGGGCGCGTGCACGGCAAGAAACCCCGCCTCGGCAATGCCATAGGTCGCGCGGATCGGGCGTGGCGACAGCCGCAGATGCGAGATCGTCGTCTGCCCGGCCTTGCGGCTGTCATATTCGAAATGGCCCTGCACATGCAGGTCGGTGTGTTCGCCGATCAGCTTGATCGTGGCCTTGGCGCCCGACACGGTGCCGTCCGATCCGAGGCCAAAGAACAACGCCTCGGTCACCTCCGGCGAGATCAGCGCATGTTCGAAGTCGCGGTCGGGCGGCAGCGAGGTGCCCGACACATCGTCGCGGATGCCCAGTGTGACCCGCGCCCTGGGCCGATCAGCGGCCATCTCGTCGAACAGCGCCTTGACATGACCGGGCGTGAATTCCTTGCCACCCAGGCCATAGCGCCCGCCGATGATCCGCGGCAAGGCGGCGCGACGGCCAGCCTGCACGGCCGACACAAGTGCCATCGTCACCTCCTGCAACAGCGGCTCGCCCGAGGAACCGGGCTCCTTGGTGCGGTCCAGCACGGCCAGCGACGTGACGGTGTCGGGCAGCGCGGCCAGCAGGTGATCGGCCGAGAAGGGACGGAACAGACGCACCCTCAGCACGCCGACCTTCTCACCCTTGGCCACCAGCGCATCGGCGGCCTCATCGGCCGCCTCGGCCCCGGACCCCATCAGCACCACGACCCGCTCTGCCTTCGGGTCGCCTGCATAGTCGAAGAGGTGATAGCGCCGCCCCGTCAGATCGGCGAACCGCCCCATGACGGCGGCAAGTCGATCGGGGAAGGCGGCATAGAACGGCTCCACCGCCTCGCGCCCTTGGAAGAAGGCATCGGGGTTTTGCGATGTGCCCCGGATCATCGGGTGTTCGGGGTTCAGCGCGCGGGCGCGATGCGCGGCAATGTCTGCCGGATCGACCAGGGCGCGCAGCATGTCGTCGGTCAG
>JACXUX010000343.1 GCA_014763725.1 Rhodobacterales bacterium | reverse complement strand
AGATCACCAGCCCCACCGCCCCCAGGAAGATGGCGATGTCGGCCACGTTGAAGGCATAGGGATTCTCGATCCCGCAGCAGGACATGTTCAGGAAATCGGCCACCGCGCCATAGAGCACGCGGTCGACCACATTGCCCAGCGCGCCCCCGATCAGAAGGCCGGCCGACAGCTGCGCGGGCACCCCGCCCTCGCGCCGGACCCAGGTCCAGACCCAGACCGCGATCGCCAGCGCCAGCGCCACCAGAACCCAGCGCGTGGCCCCGTCGCCCGCGAACAGGCCGAAGTTCACGCCGCGGTTCCAGGCCATGCGCAAGGTCAGGAAGGGCGGCGCGACCTCGATCACGCCGCGACCCGCCAGATCCATCTGCCAGACCACGGCCCATTTCGTGATCTGGTCCAGCGCAAAGACCGCGGCGGCCGTCAGGACGGTGCGGCGCATCGCGTCAGTGCCGGAAATGCCGCTGGCCGGTGAACACCATGGCCAGCCCCGCGGCATCGGCCGCGGCGATCACCTCGTCGTCGCGCATCGACCCGCCGGGCTGGATGATCGCGGTGGCCCCCGCCTGGGCCGCGGCGATCAGCCCGTCGGCAAAGGGAAAGAACGCGTCCGACGCCACCACCGACCCCACCGTGGGCGGCTGGGGCAGGCCCAGCGCCTCGGCCATGTCCTGGGCCTTGCGGGCGGCGATGCGGGTGCTGTCGACCCGGCTCATCTGGCCGGCGCCGATGCCCACGGTCGCGCCGTCCTTCGCATAGACGATGGCGTTCGATTTCACATGCTTGGCCACGTTCCAGGCGAACAGCAGGTCGGCCAGTTCGGCCGGGCCGGGGGCGCGGCGGGTCACCACCTTCAGGTCGGCCGCGGTCACCGTGGCCGCGTCGCGGTCCTGCACCAGAAAGCCGCCCGCCACCTGGCGATAGGCCAGGCCCGGCGCCCGCGCGTCGGGCAGCGCCCCGGTGGTCAGCAGGCGCAGGTTCTTCTTGCCGGCAAAGACGGCGCGGGCCTCGGGCGTGGCGTCGGGGGCGATCACCACCTCGGTGAAGATCTTCACGATCTCTTCCGCCGTGGCGCCGTCCAGCAGGCCGTTCAGCGCCACGATCCCGCCAAAGGCGCTGGTGCGGTCGCAGTCATAGGCGCGCAGATAGGCCTCGCGCAGCGTGCCGCCCTGCGCCACGCCGCAGGGGTTGGCGTGCTTGATGATCGCGCAGGCCGGGGCCTGCGCCGGGTCGAATTCCGCCACCAGCTCGAACGCCGCGTCGGTGTCGTTGATGTTGTTGTAGGACAGCTCCTTGCCCTGCCACTGGCGCGCGGTGGCCACCCCGGGCCGGCCCGACCCGTCGGTGTAGAAGGCCGCGCCCTGATGCGGGTTTTCGCCATAGCGCAGGCCCTGGGCCAGCGTGCCGGCAAAGACGCGGCGGCGCGGCGCGGTTTCGCCGATCGCGGCGGCCATCCAGGTCGACACCGCCGCGTCATAGGCCGCGGTGCGGGCATAGGCGATCTGCGCCAGCCGCTGGCGGAAGGTCAGGGTCGTCGCCCCGCCCAGCGCGGCCAGCTGGTCCAGCACGGGCTGATAGTCCTGCGGATCGGTCACCACGGTGACGAATCGGTGGTTCTTGGCCGCGGCGCGGATCATCGCCGGCCCGCCGATGTCGATGTTCTCGATGCAGTCGTCATGGCCCGCCCCGCGCGCCACGGTCGCCTCGAACGGATAGAGGTTCACCACCAGCAGGTCGATCGGCTCGATCCCGTGGGCGGCCATGGCCAGCAGATGTTCGTCATCGTCGCGCAGCGCCAGCAGGCCGCCATGCACCATCGGGTGCAGCGTCTTGACGCGGCCGTCCATCATCTCGGGAAAGCCTGTGACATCCGACACATCGCGCACCGCCAGCCCCGCCGCCCGCAGCGCGGCCGCCGTGCCCCCGGTCGAGATCAGTTCGACCCCCCGACCCGCCAGGGCGCGGGCAAAATCCACCAGTCCCGTCTTGTCGGAAACGGAAATCAGCGCACGGCCGATATAGACGCGGTCGGTCATCAGGATCCCCCTCAGGCGCGGGCGGGCAAGGGCAGCTCGTCCCGTTCGGTGTCGCGGATGGCCAGCGGAGTATCCTGTGCCTTGGCCAAGGTCCAGCCGATGATCGTCGCGGCCTTGGTCGCGTGGGCATGCAGCACGATCTGGCGCGCGGCCCGCGGCTTCAGCCGACCCTTTTCCAGATAGACCGAGGGTTCCAGCGCCAGCTGCGCCCCGGGATCGGGGCGGAACACCCAGATCTCGCCCGACTTCAGCGCCATCGACACCGCGGCGCCCCCCATGTCCAGCGCGGCATCGACATCGGGATGCAGGTGAAAGCGCACGGCAAAGCGCAGGCCCGCGGGGCCGGCCTGGGCCAGCACCGCCTCGAACCGGCGGCAGTCGGGCGGGCTGGCCGCGCCCAGCGTCTCTTCGCCGCGCAGGCGGCGGCCGTCCCGCGACAGCCACAGGTCGCGCGCATGGGTCAGCCCGTGGGTCGCGCGCCAGCCGCTGTGCCCGCAGGACAGGTGCAGCCCGTCGGGCCCCTGCGACAGCCGCGGCGCCGCGGTTTCGGCCCGGTCGGTCAGGTATTCCGGCTGGCCCGCCCGCGCGGCCGACAGGCGCGACGACGAAAACCCGTCCACCGACAGGGTGGAATGGCTGGGCGTGGCGCGCCC
>JACXUX010000060.1 GCA_014763725.1 Rhodobacterales bacterium | reverse complement strand
ATCGCCGCATCTCGGCCGCGTTCAAGGACATTCCGGGCGGCCAGATCCTGGGCCCGACGCTGGATTATTCGCACCGGATCCTGGCGGCGGGGTCTACCGGCGGGGGGGTGAAGGTTTCGCCCTCCAGCACCCCGGTCGCCAGGATCCGGTGCGAATAATCCAGCGTCGGGCCCAGGATCTGGCCGCCCGGAATGTCCTTGAACGCGGCCGAGATGCGGCGATGCGTGAACAGGTCGTCCTGCAGGACGGGCGCCGCGATGGCCAGCCGCGGCTGGGTCGTGCGCCAGGCGCGCAGCAGCAGCACCGCCTCATACAGGTCGCCGCCGGTCTGGGCCAGCGCCAGCGCCGCCACGTCGGGGTCGTAGAGCGAGGCCTCGCCCATCACCCGGTCGATCAGCAGGGGCAGGGCGCGGCGCACCTCCTCGATACGTTCGCGTGTGATCGGCCCCAGTTCGGCGCGATACAGACGTTCGGCCTGGTCGATGGCGCGTTCGCCGCAGCGGGTTGCCACATAGGCCATCAGAGTTCCTCCACCCCCGTCGACCGCGGCAGCGCCATCAGGCGGCGGCCGTCGACCAGCACGATGTCGATGCCTTCGGGATAGCGGCAGCGCGCCGCCCGCGCGGCGAAGAAGCCCGCGGGCAGCCCGCCCACCCGCACCGTGCAGGCCCCGTCGATGCCCGGGCCGGTCAGCCGCAGCCGCGCGCCGCGGTCCAGCTGCGCCGCCACCACCAGCGTGGCGCCACGGTCGGGATACAGCGCCGATCCCGCCGGCAGCGCGGCCAGAACCGGCAGCACCCCGTCCGCATCCAGGTAGAAGGCATGGTCGGCCCGGTCGGCCGGCACCAACGCCGCCCCGGTGGCCGCGATCACCCCGGCCAGCGCGGGGTCGTCGGTCATCACGAGGCATTCCAGATCGACCAGCGCCAGCGCCAGATCGGCCATGCCCCGGGGCAGGTCGTGCTGCGTGCCGGGGCGCGCCATGGCCCACATCAGCGCCGCAAAGGCCGCAGCGTCGCGCAGATCCTCGGCCGTGGCAAGGGGGGCGGTCAGCAGAAGGTCTCCATCTCGACGCGGGTCGCCTCGACGGCGCGCAGGCGGGCCTCGTCCTCGGCGGCCTGGACCCGGGCCTCGGCCGCGGCGAGGGCGGCCACCTCGGGCAGGCCCAGCGCATGGGCGGCATCCAGCACCGCCATGGCCATTGCGCGTTCCAGGTCGCGGCCCGTGATCATGACGTAACCCGTGACGCCGGCGGCGCGGATCTGCGCATCGGCCACCAGCACCTCGCCCAGGAAGAAGTCGGTGCCCTGCGCCGTGTCGCGCATCGGCAGCATCACCAGCCCGGTGCGCGAGGCCAGCACCTCGACCGGACCCAGCGCCGGCAGCAGCCGTTCGGCCAGCGCCCGGATGCGGCCCGCATCGGCACGGGCCAGCACGGTCAGCAGCTGGGCGGGATCGGCGGCAAATGCCCGGTCAAACATCGGTCGTCCCCTGGTCCAGCGTGTCGACGGTAAAGCGCACCCGGTCGGCGGCCCAGACGGACTCGGCATGGCCGATCACCCGCCCGTCGGGGGCGACATCGGTCTTGACGACGACCAGCACCGGCTGGTCGGGGTGCTGCAGCAAGAGTCGCGCCTCGTCCCGGTCGGGACGGCGGGCATAGATCTCGGTCCGCTTGCGGAAATAGTCGGCGATCCCCAGCGCGGCATAGGTTTCCGTCACCGACAGGCCGGCCAGCCGGCGTTCGATGAAATCGGGGAACAGGTCCGCCGGAAACCAGGACACGCCCAGGCTGACGGGCACGCCATCGGCCAGGCCGCGCCGGGTCAGCCGGTGGACCGGTGCGCCGGGGGGCAGGCCCATCGCCTCGGCCACCGCATCGGGGGCGGCGACGGTCTCGGCCGCCAGATGCTCACCCGAGGGCGCCAGGCCCTGATCCAGCAGGTTCTGCCGGAACCGCGTGCGCCGGCCGATCGCATAGCGGATCAGCGGCGCGCTTTCGACAAAGGTGCCGCGGCCCTGCACGACGCGCAGCTTGCCCTCGACCGCCAGCGCCTGGACGGCGCGGCGCACCGAATGGCGCCCCGCCCCGAAGCGTTCGCACAGGTCGGTTTCGGTCGGCAGCTGCGCGCCCGGGGCCAGCTGGCCCGAGGCGATGTCTGCCGCGATCCTGTCGCGGATCTGTCTCCAGTCTTGGCGCGGCACCTGGGCCCCCGGTCATTCGGATGACTGCTTATCCCGTGCAAGGACGACAGCCCCGTGACCCCTGTCCAAAAGTTCCGCGACGGTGATGCGACCGTTTGCGATGACGGGGCGCGCCGGGCCCCAGGCGCCGGACTGCACCAGGCCCGCCACCACATCGCGCAGCAGGTCGCGGATCGCCTGCTGCGCCGGGGTCATAGGCCGGCGGGTGGGACAGGCCAGGTGCACCCGCCGCCACAGGCCGGGGTCGGCGATGCGCACCGCGCGCAGCCGGCCCCGGGCCAGGTCGTCGCGCAGGGCGTGGCGGGGCAGGATCGACAGGCCATAGCCCGCGGCGACCAGGCTCTTGATGCTGGAATAGGAATCCACCTCGACCGCGATCTGCGGGGCAAAGCCCTGGTCCAGCAGCGCGGCATCGACCAGCGCGCGCAGCCCGTGCGCAGGGCCGGGCAGCACCATGCGCCGCCCGCGCAGGTCGGCCAGCGCCATCTGCGCGGGCAGGTCGGTGTCCGCAGCGGGGGCCAGCACGACCAGCTCCTCCTCCAGCAGCGGATCCGAGGCCACGCCCACCGCCCGCGGCGGCACATACAGCACCCCCAGATCGACGCGGCCCTGTTCCAGCCAGTCGGCGACAAAGCCGCTCATCGCCTCGGCGATGGTCAGGGTGATGCGGGGGTGGCGGCCGCGCGCGGCCTCGATCAGCGGCAGCGCCACGATGCCGCCGATGGTGCCGGGCAGGCCCAGCCGCACCATGCCCGCCGGGTCGCCGCCCAGTGACCGCACCTCATCCTCGGCCCGGGCCAGATCGTCCAGGATCGCCTGCGCCCGCGCGGCCAGCAGGGCGCCCGCCTCGGTCGGGGTCACGCCGCCCTGGCCGCGGATCAGTAGCCGGGTGCCCAGCGCCTGTTCCATCGCCTTGACCTGCAACGACAGCGCCGGCTGCGCCACGCGCAGCGCCGCCGCCGCCCGGGTGATCGACCCCCGCGCCACGATTTCCCGGAAATAGCGCAGCTGCCGCAGGTCCAGCCCCATGCGCCCCCCATATGCCTGATGTATGGACAACATCAGAAACATATGTTTGCCAGATGCAAGCCCCGGCGCCACCTTCGCCCCGGCACGGGACAGGGGGGCAGCGGCATGATCACGGGCGCACAGGACCATCAGGGCATCCGCGACGGCATCCGGGCGCTGTGCGCGCGCTTTCCCGATGCCTATCACCGCCGGATCGACGCCGAACGCGGCTATCCCGAGGAATTCGTCGCCGCCCTGACGGCCGAGGGCTGGATGGCTGCGCTGATCCCGCAGGACTATGGCGGCGCCGGGCTGGGGCTGACCGAAGCCTCGGTCATCATGGAGGAGATCAACCGCTCGGGCGGCAATTCGGGCGCCTGCCATGGCCAGATGTACAACATGACCACGCTGCTGCGGCACGGGTCCGAGGCGCAGAAACAGGCCCTGCTGCCCCGCATCGCGCGGGGCGAGCTGCGGCTGCAGAGCATGGGCGTCACCGAACCCACCACCGGCACCGACACCACCAGCCTGAAGACCACCGCGGTCCGCCGCGGCGACCGCTATGTCATCAACGGGCAGAAGGTCTGGATCAGCCGGGTGCTGCAGTCGGACTATATGATCCTGCTGGCGCGCACCACGCCGCTGGACCAGGTGCGGCGCAAGTCGGACGGGCTGTCGATCTTCCTGGTCGACATCCGCGCGGCGATGGCGCGGGGCATGCAGGTGCGCCCCATCGCCAACCTGGTCAACCACGCCACGAACGAGCTGTTCTTCGACGATCTGGAAATTCCGGCCGAAAACCTGATCGGGGAAGAGGGCAGGGCTTCCGCTACATCCTGACCGGGCTGAACGCCGAACGCGCGCTGATCGCGGCGGAATGCATCGGCGACGGCTACTGGTTCACCGACCGCGCCACCGCCTGTGCCCGCGACCGCCACGTCTTTGGCCGGCCGATCGGCCAGAACCAGGGCGTGCAGTTCCCCATCGCCGAGGCCTGTGTCGAGATCGAGGCCGCCAAGCTGATGCGCCATCGGGCCTGTGCGCTCTATGACGCGGGCCAGCCCTGCGCGGCCGAGGCGAACATGGCCAAGTATCTGGCCGCCAAGGCCAGCTGGGAGGCCGCGAATGTCTGCCTGCAGGTGCATGGCGGGTTCGGCTTTGCCTGCGAATACGACATCGAGCGCAAGTTCCGCGAAACCCGCCTGTATCAGGTGGCGCCGATCTCGACCAACCTGATCCTGTCCTATGTGGCCGAGCATGTGCTGGGCCTGCCGCGGTCGTTCTGATGCGCGCGTTGCAGGGGATCACTGTCGTCGCGGTGGAACAGGCGGTGTCGGCCCCCTATGCCAGCATGCGGCTGACCGATGCCGGCGCCCGCGTGATCAAGGTCGAACGGCCCGAGGGCGACTTTGCCCGCTTCTATGACGATGCCGCGGCGGGCCAGTCCAGCTACTTCGTCTGGCTGAACCGCGGCAAGGACAGCGTGGCGCTGGACCTGGCCGCACCGGCGGGCCGGGATGCGCTGGCCGCGCTGATCGCGGGGGCGGATGTGCTGATCCAGAACCTGAAGCCCGGCGCACTGGACCGCACGGGCCTGGCGCCCGCCGCGCTGCGGGCGGCGAACCCGCGGCTGATCGCCTGTGCGATCACGGGCTATGGCCGTACCGGGCCCATGGCCGACCGCAAGGCCTATGACCTGCTGATCCAGGCCGAATCCGGCCTGTGTTCGGTGACCGGCGGGCCCGAGACGCCGGCCCGCGTGGGCATTTCCGTCGTCGACATCGCCACGGGGGCGGCGGCCCATGCCGCGATCCTCGAGGCGCTGATCCGCCGCGGCCTCACCGGGCAGGGGGCCGAGATCGAGGTGTCGATGTTCGACGTGATGGCCAAGTGGCTGACCGTGCCGCTGCTGAACCATCTGGCCGGGCGGCCGCCGCGGCGGATGGGGCTGGCCCATCCCTCGATCGCGCCCTATGGCGTGTTCACCGCGCGCGACGGCGGGCAGGTGCTGATCGCGGTGCAGAACGACCGCGAATGGGCGGCGCTGTGCGCAGGCTTCCTGGGCGATGCCGCGCTGGCCCGCGACCCCCGCCATGCCGCCAATCTGGCGCGCATCACCCACCGGGCGGACACCGATGCCCTGGTGGCCGCGGCCTTTGCCCGGCAGGACGCCGCCGCGGCCATCGCTGCGCTGACGGCGGCGGGCATCGCGCTGGCCTCGGTCAATGACATGGCGGGGCTTGCCGCCCATCCGCATCTGCGGATGATGACGGTCGAAACCCCGGCGGGGCCGGTCTCGCTGCCTGCGCCGCCGGTGCGGGTGGCGGACGAAGCCTTTGCCTGCGGTCCCGTCCCCGCCCTGCCGGAGCCTGGCACATGACCGACCTGGACCTTGACCACCTGCGCGGCTGGATCGGCCGGACCGAGACGGCGCAGGATCAGCTGACGCCCGCGCTGGCGGACCGCTTTCGCGCCACCTTCGACCTGGCCCCGGCGGCGGATGCGCCGCCGATGATCCATCTGTGCCTGGCGCCGCCCGCGGCCCCCACGGCGGCGCTGGGCCCCGATGGCCACCCCGCGCGTGGCGGGTTCCTGCCGCCGGTGCCGCTGCCGCTGCGGATGTGGGCGGTGAAATTGTTTTTCATGCGCCCCTGCCGCAGGGCGATCAGGTCCGCGCCATCGACCCGTCGGCCGTGCTGCTGTTCCGCTATTCGGCGCTGACCTTCAACGGCCACCGCATCCATTACGACCGCCGACACGCCACGGGACCCGAGGGCCATCCCGGCCTGGTCGTGCATGGGCCGATGCAGGCCACGCTGCTGTTTCTGATGGCGGCGGACCTGCGCGGCGCGCCGCCGGCGCGGTTTTCCTTTCGCAGCCTGTCGCCGCTGTTCGACGATGCGCCCGTGCTGCTGAATGCCGCGGGCGGGGCTGTGGGGCCGATGCGGCTGTGGACCGCGCGGCCCGACGGCCCCGTGGCGATGCAGGCCCAGGCCGACTGGTAGCCGGCCCTAGCCCGCCTGCCAGCGCAGCAGCGTGAACAGCCGCGCCGCGTCGGGTTCGCGGTCGAAGGCCATCGCGGCGGCCACCACCCGGGCCTGGCGGTCGGCGTCCAGCAGCCCCTCGGCACAATCGGCGAACTTGGCGGCCAGATCGGCATCGGACAGCGGGTTGCGCGGGCTGCCGCGATAGGCCTCATCCGCCCAGCGGATCAGGGTGCGGCCGTCGGTCGTGGTCACCTCGACGCGGGACCGGATGCGATCCCAGCCGAAATCCTCGATCCCCTGGTCGAAGGCGGTCTCGATCCGGGCCTGCATCGCCTGGCATTCGGGCGAGGACACGAAGTCGTCGGTGAATTCCGCCTTGCCCGCCCGGCCGCGCAGGAGGATCGCCGACAACAGGAAGGCGAAGGAAAACTTGCCCTCCAGTTCCGTCCGCGCGATGCGAAAGCGGATCGGCCCCAGCACGTTCGACCCCGCGCACAGCCGCACCTGCGCGATGTCGGCGGGCCTCAGGCCCGCGTCGCGCATCAGGAACAGCAGCGCATCCATGCTGGGATGCGTCAGCACGCCCGAGGGGTAGGGCTTGATCGACACGCCGGGCGACAGCATGGAATGCGGCGCGCCGAACCGGTCGCGCACCAGCGCGGGTTCGCCCCCGGGGCCCGCGATGGCCAGATAGCCCCAGCGCCCGTCCAGCGCCTCGGGGTTGAACGACCAGCCGTGGCGCGCCAGCAGCGCCGCGGTCACGCCGTTCTCGGCCGCGCGGCCCACATGCAGGGGTTTCGTCATCGTGCCGAAATTCGCCCGGATGCCCGATGCCATCGAGGCCGCGATCCCCGGCGCGCGCGCCGTCTGCGCCGCATCCAGCCCCAGCAGGTTGGCCGCCGCCCCCGCCGCGGCAAAGGTGCCGATGGTGCCCGAGGTATGAAAGCCCCGCATGTAGTGCTCCGGCGCGATCGCCTCGGCGATCTTGCAGCCCGTCTCGAAGCCGGCGGTAAAGGCCGCCAGGAACTGCGCCCCGCTGACCGGCCGGCGCTGTCCGGTGGCCACCATCGGGGTCAGCGCCAGCGTCGCGGCCAGCGGCGGCACGGTGGGGTGCATCAGCAGGCCATAGGGGCGGCCCGGCCCCTCGGCCAGCTGGGTGTCGTCCCAGTCCGTCGCATGGCCCGCGGTCCCGGCCCACAGGGCCGCGGCGGGCGCGGGCAGGTCGGGGCCCGCCAGACCCAGCAGCGGCGCCTGCGGCGCGCCGCCCTGTTGCGTCAGATGGGCGAACAAGGGCGCCATCCCCGGCTGGTCGCTGCCCGCCAGCATCACCGCCAGACCGTCCAGCAGGCAGCGCCGCGCGATCTGCAGGGTGGTGGCATCCAGGTCGTCAAAACGGTGGCGCGCGATGAACCCTGCCGCCGCCGCGGTCAGCCCCGACAGGTCCGCCCAGGGGTCCGGGGTGGTCGTCTGCATGGATGTCATCTGTGTCCCCCGTGGCTTGCGCTGCGGCAGGCCGGTCCATGACCGCCCGCCCGGGGTGTTTGTTGACGATCATGCCAAAGCGTCAAGTATTATCGGAATATTGTCGACATACCGGCTCAGTTCCGCGGCGCCGCCGCCTGTTCCAGCGTCGACCGGAACCGCAGCTTGGCGCGTTCGACATGGCGAAAGAACGCCTCTTGCGCCCGCAGCTTGTCGCCCGAGGCGATCGCATCCACCATCTCGCGGTGCTCGCGGTTCGACACCGCCAGCCCGCCCGCCTGAACCAGCCCGCGCGCCCGGCACAGATGCAGCTTGTTGACAAAGCTGCGGTATTCCGCGGCCAGCAGGCTGTTGCCCGCGGCGGCGATCAGATAGTCGTGGAACGCCAGGTTCGCACGGTAATAGCTGTCAAAGTCGCGCTGGCTGGCCAGATCCTCCAGCTGATCCAGATAGGCGTGCATCTGCGCCAGCATCGCATCGTTGACCCGGTCGGTCAGCAGCCGGCCGGCCAGACCGAAGACGGCGGCGCGCACGTCGTAAAGCTCCATCGCCTCTTCGGTCGAGATCGCGCGGACGAAGACGCCTCGGTTGCGCACCATCTCGACCAGGCCCTTGGCATGCAGGGCCTGCATCGATTCCCGCAAGGGGCCGCGGCTGATGCCGAAGCGCTGCGACAGCTCCAGTTCGTTCAGCCGTTCGCCGGGCGCCAGTTCGCCGGTCAGGATCAGATGTTCCAGGCGCCGCTCGGTCTGCACGGTCAGCGAAAGGGATCGGTCGGCCTCGGCTTCGGCGGCCGCGTTCACGTCCTGCATCGCGATTTCGTCCGACATGGTCGCCCCTCGTCCCGCGCACTGGTTCCCTGGCGCTAATATGGGCCGGCCGCCCGGGTCCAGCGGAAAATCGCCGCAGCAGGCCCCGCCGGGTCTGCCGCCGCCGGACCTGCCTAGTCTGTCATCGCCGCCAGAATGCCCGCCACCATCGGTCCTGGGTTGCCGTGCCGCGGATGTCGGGGGTGCGGGTGGCCGGGTCGGCCAGGGCCCGGTCCAGCCCGCGCCGCATCCGCGCCGCCATGGCCAGGGCCGCCGCCTGGCCGTGCCGATGGCCCAGCCATTCGAACAGCATCCGCGTGGATTCGATCATCGCATAGGGGTTGGCGATGCCCTTGCCCGCGATGTCGGGGGCCGACCCATGGGTCGCCTGGGCCATCGCGATCGACCCGCGCCCGATGCAAAGGCCCGGCGCCATGCCCAGGCCGCCGACCAGGCCTGCCGCCTCATCCGTCAGGATGTCACCGAACATGTTGGTGGTGACGATCACGTCAAAGCTCTGCGGGTCGCGCACCAGCCGCATGGCCATGGTGTCGACGATCACCTCGTCCACCGTCACATCGGGATAGTCGGCCGCCACCCGATGGCAGGCTTCGACGAACAGCCCGCAGCCCAGCTTGAACACCGTGTTCTTGTGCACCAGCGTCAGCCGCCGCTTGCGGGTGCGGGCGATGTCCAGGGCTGCGCGGGCCACCCTCTGCGACCCCTCGCGCGAGATCACGCGGACCGAGATCGTCATGTCCGGGTTCGGCCTGAACTCGCCCGAGCCCATGACCACGTTGCGGTCGGGCTGAAAGCCTTCGTTGTTCTCGCGCACGATCACCAGGTCGATGTCGTCGCGCAGGCAGCCGATCCCGGGATAGGACCGGGTCGGCCGCACATTGGCGAACAGGTCGAAGTGCTTGCGCAGGATCGGGTGGGGATTGATCGCCTGGGGCACGCGCGGATAGTCGCGGTGGCCGATCGGCCCCAGGATCCAGCCGTGCAGCGTGGCCAGCGTCTCCAGCGTGCCGGGGGGCAGGGTGTGGCCGTGGCTGTCCAGCGCCGCCCGACCGATGGGCAGCTGCACCCAGTCGATGGCCTGCCCCTCGGCCTCGGCCGCCGCGGCCGCAATGCGGACCGAGGCGGGCACGATTTCATGCCCGATGTCGTCGCCGTTCAGCACCCCGATCCGCAGGCTGCGGGGCGCGGTCATGGCGCGGACCCGGCCTGGGCCACGCTGGCGCGCGCCACCTGGGCCACGTCGGGCAGGCCGGGGGTGGTCCAGGCCAGCGCCAGCAGCGCCCGGGCCGCCGCATCGCCGATCACCAGCGCGGCCTGGTCGCGGAACTTGGCGTCGATCTGGGCATCGGTCAGCGGCACGTCATGGCTGCCGATGGCGCGGTGGACATGCTTGCGCAGCGTCGTGCCGTCGCGGAAGGTCACGTCGATGGTGACGGACGCCTCATGGCAGGCGGGATCGGCGGTGGCGTCGATGCGGTCGCGCAGGGCCACGATCTCGGGCAGGGTCACGACCTCATCGGTAAAGGCCGTGGGCGACCCGTCGCCGCGCAGCAGGGCAAAGGCTGCGGAATGGAACACGCTGAACTTGCCTTCGAGCCCCGTGCGCGGGGTGCGCTTGCCCGTCAGTTCCAGCACCAGCGGATGGGTGGTCAGATGCACGCGGTCGATCTGGGTCACCCGGTCGCCGATCTCGGCCCGGATCTGCTGGCAGCCGTCGATCGCGGGGTGGATGACGATGCCGCAGGCAAAGGGTTTGTAGCTGTTCAGCTCGGCCTCCCACCGGGTGCCCAGGTCGCCCGGCATCTCGTCCCGGTCCTGCTTGTCCGAGATCACGCAGGCAAAGCCGCGCGGCGCCTCGATCGCGCGTTCCGAACTGTCAAAGCCCGCCTCGGCCAGCAGGGCGGCCAGCAGCCCGTTCTCGGCCGACTTGCCGGGATGAAAGCTCTTGGTCATGGTGCCGAACATCTCGCGCAGGCCCGCCGATTGCGAGGCCGCGATCCCCAGCGCCCATTGCATCTGCTGGCGGGACAGGCCGATCGCCTTGCCCACCGCCGCCGCCGCGCCGAACACGCCCGCGGTGCCGGTGATGTGCCAGCCGCGGTCGTAGTGATGCGGATAGACCGCGTTGCCGATGCGGCATTCCACCTCGACCCCCACGATCAGCGCGGTCAGGAAGTCCTCGCCCGACATCGGCCGCGTCTCGGCCAGCGCCAGCAGGGCCGAGGCCACCGGCCCCGCGGGGTGGATGATGGTCTTCAGATGCGTGTCGTCATAGTCCAGCACATGCGAGCTGATGCCATTGACCAGCGCGGCCTTCAGCGCATCCAGCCGTTCCGGCCGGCCCAGCAGCGTGGCCGCGCGGGGGCCCGAAAACGGCATCACCGCCCGCAGCGCGGCATCGACGGTTTCGTGCCGCGCCCCGCCCACGGCGCAGCCCAGCCAGTTGACGAAGGTGCGCAGCCCTTCGCGGCGCACGGCATCGGGGATGTCGGCCCCCTTCAGGCCCACGATCCAGTGCGCCAGGTCGCGGGTGACCTGGGGGGTGCCGGGCGGGGTGGCGTGATGTCCGCTCATCGTGACGTCTCCTTACAGCAGGCCCTTGGCGATGCCGCCGTCGACGTTGACGGCCTGGCCGGTGACATAGCTGGCCAGCGGGCTGGCCAGCCAGATCACCATGCGGGCGATTTCCTCTGCGGTGCCAAAGCGGCCCAGCGGGATGTCCCTGGAAAAGTCGGCCAGCGCCGCCTCGCGCGGGCGGCCCTCTTCGGCGGCCAGCCGGTCGGCGCGGGTCGTCCACAGCGGCGTCAGCGTGCGCCCGGGGGCCACCAGGTTCACGCGGATGCCCAGGGGGGCGAATTCCGCGGCCAGCGTCTTGTTCAGGCCCAGCAGGCCCGCCTTGTGCACGTTCGACACGATCTGATGCATGTGGGGCATCTTGGACGCCGCGGCCCCCAGCATCACCACCGCGGGCCGGTCGCCCTGTTCCAGCAGCGGCAGATGGGCGCGCACCGACCGCACGGTCGACAGCACGTTGAACGTGTAGTTGGCCAGCCAGTCGGCATCGGACAGGTCGGCAAAGGCCGACCGGATCGACCCGCCCACGGCCGACACCAGCACATCCAGCCCGCCCAGCGCGCGGCCACGGCCTGGGCCAGGGCCTCGGCCGCACCCTCGACCGTCACGTCGGCGACCAGGGTTTCCGGCCGCCGGCCGGTGGCGGCGTGCATCCGGTCGGCCTTTTCCGCGCTGCGCGAGGCGATGAGGATCTGCGCGCCTTCGGCCAGCGCGATCTGTGCCGTCGCCTCGCCGATGCCATGGCTGCCGCCGATCACCAGAACGCGGCGGTTTGCATATTCAAGATCCAATCCGGACCCCCCCAATCTGCAGTAGATGCGGAACACCACCAGAACGGTGCCCGAGATGATGACGATCCGCATGACGTGAAAGGCGGCCACGGTTTCCACATCCAGCTGCAGGACCTTGGCCACCAGGACCATGTCCGCCACCGCCGCGGGCGCCAGCGCCAGGAAGGCCGTGGCAAAGGGCATCCCGCTGGTGGCCGACATGACCAGCCCGCCCAGGATTGCCATGACGATCAGGAACACCGCGATCACCGCGGCCGAGATCGTGACCCGCGGCAACGCGGTCAGCATGTCGCGGCGGAACTGGCAGCCCAGCCAGACCCCCAGCACCCCCGCC
>JACXUX010000342.1 GCA_014763725.1 Rhodobacterales bacterium | reverse complement strand
GCCACGGTGATGCGCACATAGTCGCCCGGCGGCACCACGGCGCGGCCGCGACGGCTTTCGCCGTCCAGCGTGAGCACCGAGGTCTCGATCCGCACCGTGCCACCTTCGGGCATCGCGTCACGCGCGTTCACCACCAGGTTCATCAGCACCTGTTCCAGCTGGCGGCGGTCGGCGCGGACCGCGCCCAGCTGGGTGCCGGGCACCAGGCGCAGCTTGATCCGGTCACCCACCAGGCGGTTCAGCAGATGCGTCAGATCGGCCAGCGCGTCGTTCAGGTCGATCAGCTCGGGCTTCAGCGTCTGCTTGCGCGAGAAGGCCAGCAGCTGCCCGACCAGGCTGGCCGCGCGGTTGGCGTTCTGGCGGATCTGTTCCAGATCGGCGAAATCGGCCTCGCCCGGGTCGTGCCGCATCAGCAGCAGGTCGCAGTGGCCCGAGATCGCGGTCAGCAGGTTGTTGAAATCATGCGCGATGCCGCCGGCCAGCTGGCCGATGGCCTGCATCTTCTGGCTCTGAACGAACTGCGCCTCGAGCGTCTTGAGGGCGGTGGCGTCCTGCAGCACGACCAGCACCTGCGGCCGGTTGCGTTCGACGATGCGGCGCAGCGTCAGCTGCAGGAAACTGTCCTCGGGGCCGTGGCGGGGGCGCAGCACCTCGGACCCGCCGGGCGTCCGCTCGGCCAGCACATCGGCGATCCAGTCCTGGACCGACCGGCCCAGCCCCTCGACCAGGTCGGCAAAGGGCTGGCCCGCGACCTCGCCCGCGCCCAGCAGCTCGCGCGCGGCGCGGTTGGCGGCCAGCACCGTGCCGTCGCCCGCCACCCGCATCAGCGCGACGGGCAGATGTTCGAAATCGGCCTGCACCGCAGGGGTGGCGGGCCGTTCGGGCACCGGCAGCAGATAGACCTCGCGCCGGTCGCCGGGCCCCTCGACCTCGGCACAAAGGGCGGCCACCGGGCCTTCGAGGGTCGAGACCTGCACCTCCTCGCCCGAACGGGCGTTCAGCGCGGTAAAGACCCGGTCCAGCCGGCGCGGTCGGCCCCCCAGCAGGCGGCGCATCGCGTCATTGGCAAACAGCACCACGCCCGCGCGGTTGGCCACCAGCATCGGCAGGCTCAGCCCCTCGGCCCCGCGGCCGGGAGGGCCGCGGTCGGCAATCTCCTCGATCCGCCAGATCAGGATGGCGTCGTGGCGGTGCACGACCAGCCGGGTCTGGCCCTGGCGGGTCACCACATCCTCACACGCCCAGCCATCCGCCAGCGCGCGGCTGGCCAGGCGCAGCATGACCGCGGCCGGATTGGCAAAGCGGTCGCCCAGCAGCGTGGCCACCGACATGCCGGGCCGCGCCTGCAGCCGCCGGTCCGCCGCCGGGTTGACCTGCAGCAGGACCCCCGCGGCATCGCTGACCAGGCAGGGCGCGGGGTCCTGCGCGGCGAGCCGCGCGGCCGCCCGCGCAGCCGCCCGCCGACGCTGCCCCGCCAGCGCCCCGATCAGGCCCAGGACCAGGATCGTCGTCACCAGCGCCAGCGCGACCGCCGCCGCGGGGGGCCGCAGCGCCGCGACCGGAGAGACCAGTGCGACCACGGCCGCCGCCAGCGCCGCCGCCAGCAGCAGCCACAGACCCGGCCGACGGCGTTCGGCCAGCCCGCCTGCCCGCTGCATCCGTTGCCCCAGACTGCCCAAACGCCCCCCCGTCCGCATGCCCGGGCCCATCAGGCGGCAAAATCCTTAAGACGGGATTAACGCCGACCCCCGGGCCACCGGCCACCCGCCCCGGTTGCAGGATGCATCAGGCCCGGCCCAGCGTGGCAAGGAAAAATCCGTCGCCGCCGTCCAGAGGCGTCCAGACCCGGCGCGTCAGCGGCGCGAACCCCGGGCTGCGGGCCAGGAAGGCCGCGATCCGGTCGTCGTTCTCGGCCTGCAGCAGCGAACAGGTGGCATAGGCCAGCACCCCGCCCGGCGCCACCAGCCGCGCCGCGGCGTCCAGAACCTGCGCCTGGGTCCGGCACAGCTGGTCCAGCCGCGCGGGCGTCAGCGCCCATTTCCCCTCGGGCGACCGGCGCCAGCTGCCCGAGCCGGAGCAGGGCGCATCGGCCAGCACCAGATCCCAGGGGCCGCGGGCGGGCAGGTCGGCGGTGGCCAGCTGGCGCACCCGCAGCCCCGCGCGGGCCGCACGGGCGGGCAGGTCGGCCATCCGCCGCCGGTCGGCGTCATGCGCGTCCAGCCGCAGGCCCGCCCGCGCCCCCATCGCCAGCGCCTTGCCGCCGCCGCCCGCGCAATAGTCCAGCACCCGCATCCCGTCGCGCAGGGGCAGCGCCGCCACCAGCGCCTGCGAGGCCGCGTCCTGAAGTTCCACCAATCCCTGAAGAAAAGCCTGCGAGTCCCTGATCCGGCGAGGATTTTCCAGAACCTCAAGCGCGGTGTCGGCCAGCGGGTGGGGGCGCGTGGCGATGCCCTCGGCGGTCAGCGCGGCCTGCGCCTCGGCCCGCGTCGCGCGCCGCAGGTTCACCCGCAGGAAGACCGGCGCGCGCTGCCGCAGCAGCGTCAGGACGGGCGCGAAGTCATCCCCCAGCGCATCCTGCAAGGCCGGTGCCAGCCAGTCGGGACAGTCGAGCGCGGCCAGCCCCTGCGGCACGGCGCCCGTCTCTTGCGCCAAAGGCGGGGCGGGGGCGTGCCCCTGGCCGGTGAACAGGTGCC
>JACXUX010000341.1 GCA_014763725.1 Rhodobacterales bacterium | reverse complement strand
TCTCCGGGCCGCCCCCGCGTTCCCCGCCTGCACAGGACGAGGCCATGAGCAAACCCCCGACGCTTTCCCCCGCCGCGGCCGAGCCCGACGCGGGCCCCCTGCGGCGCCTGCTGCGCGCCACCGAGATCGACACCCGCCTGCTGGGCATGGTGGGCGCGCTGGCCGCCATCTGGGTGGGCTTTCACCTGGTGGGCCTGTGGGCCAACGGCTTCGGCGCGTTCCTGACGCCGCGCAACCTGTGGAACCTGTCGGTGCAGACCGTGTCCATCGGGATCATGGCCTGCGGCATGGTGCTGGTGATCGTCACCCGCCACATCGACCTGTCGGTGGGGTCCGTCCTCGGGTTCACCGCGATGATGATGGGCATCGTGCAGGTGCGCGTCCTGCCCGACATCTTCGGCCTGGGCAGCCCCGCGATCTGGGTGGTCACCGCGCTGTTCGGCATGGCGCTGGGCACGCTGATCGGGGCGCTGCACGGGGCGCTGGTGGCCTATGGGCGCATCCCGGCCTTCATCGTCACGCTGGGCGGCCTGCTGGTCTGGCGCGGCGCGGCCTTCATGGTGGCGCGGGGCGAGACGATCTCGCCGCTCGACGCCACGTTCAACCTGCTGGGCGGCGGGCCCTACGGGTCGGTCGGCGCCACGGGCAGCTGGATCGTGGGCCTGCTGGCCTGCGCCGGCATCATCTGGATGCTGGTCCAGGGCCGCGCCCAGCGGCGCAAGTTCGACTTTCCGCTGCGCCCCGTCTGGGCCGAGGCCACGCTGGGCGTGGTCGGCTGCGGGCTGGTGCTGGCGGCGGTCATGCTGGTCAACGCCTATCCCTGGCCGCGCGGCATCGTGACCCAGTATGCCCAGGCCAACGGCCTGACCGTGCCCGAGGGCGGGCTGTTCATCAGCCACGGCTTTGCCATTCCGGTGCTGATCCTGCTGGCGGTGGGCATCGTGATGACCGTCATCATGACCCGCACCCGGTTCGGCCGCTATGTCTTTGCCATCGGCGGCAACCCCGATGCGGCGCTGCTGGCGGGCATCGACGTCAAGTGGATGACGGTCAAGATCTTTGCGCTGATGGGCTTTCTGACCGGCCTGTCGGCGGTGGTGGCCAGCGCGCGGCTGAATTCGGCCACCAACGCGCTGGGCACGCTGGACGAGCTCTATGTGATCGCGGCGGCGGTGATCGGCGGCACCTCGCTGGCGGGCGGCGTGGGCACGATCTACGGCGCGATCCTGGGCGCCTTCGTCATGCAGTCGCTGCAGACCGGCATGGTGCTGGTCGGCTTTGACGCCGCGCTGCAGAACATCGTGGTGGGCGCCGTGCTGGTGCTGGCCGTCTATGTCGACACGCTTTATCGCCGCGGCGCGAAGTAACGGGGGATCGCCATGACCAATCCGAACACCGGCACCCCCCTGGTCGAGCTGCGCGACATCTCGATCGCCTTCGGGGGCATCAAGGCGGTCGATCACGTGTCCATCGACCTGTATCCGGGCGAGGTTGTGGGCCTTCTGGGCCACAACGGGGCGGGCAAGTCCACGCTGATCAAGTGCCTGTCGGGCGCCTATCAGAAGGACGCGGGCCAGATCCTGATCAACGGGACCGAGGTCCAGATCAACACCCCCCGCGACGCCCGCGCCTACAACATCGAGACGATCTACCAGACGCTGGCCCTGGCCGACAATCTGGACGCGGCCTCGAACCTGTTCCTGGGGCGCGAGCTGGTGACCGGCGCAGGGTTCGTCGACGACGCCCGGATGGAGGCCGAGACCCGCAAGATCATGGGCCGGCTGAACCCCAACTTCCGCAAGTTCAAGGTGCCGGTCTCGGCCCTGTCGGGCGGCCAGCGGCAGTCGGTGGCGATCGCGCGCGCGGTCTATTTCAACGCCCGCATCCTGATCATGGACGAACCCACCGCCGCGCTGGGGCCGCACGAAACCCAGATGGTGGCCGAACTGATCCAGGAACTGAAGCGCCACGGCCTGGGCATCTTCCTGATCGAACACGACATCCACGCGGTGATGGACCTGTGCGACCGCGCCGTGGTGATGAAGAACGGCCAGAGGGTCGGCACGGTGAACGTCAAGGACGTGACCGACGACGACATCCTGGGGATGATCATCCTCGGGAAGAAGCCGCCGCAGGCCTACTGATGTATCTGGGTCTGGACTTGGGCACATCCGGGCTGAAGGGCGTGCTGATGACGGCGGATCAGGCGGTGCTGGCCGAGGCCAGCGCCCCCCTGACTGTCAGCCGCCCGCATCCCGGCTGGTCGGAACAATCCCCCGCCGACTGGATCGCCGCGGCCGAGGCGGTGCTGGACCAGCTGGCCCCGCATGGCCTGGGCGCGGTGCGCGGCATCGGCCTGTCGGGGCAGATGCACGGCGCCACGCTGCTGGATGCCGCGGATGAGGTGCTGCGCCCCTGCATCCTGTGGAACGACACCCGCGCCGCGGACGAGGCTGCCGAACTGGACGGCGACCCGATGTTCCGCAGGCTCAGCGGCAATATCGTCTTTCCCGGCTTTACCGCGCCCAAGCTGCTGTGGGTGGCCCGCCACGAACCCGCGATCCGCGCCCGCGTGGCGCGCGTGCTGCTGCCCAAGGACTACCTGCGGCTGTGGCTGACGGGCGAGGCGGTGGCCGAAATGTCCGATGCCGCGGGCACGGCCTGGCTGGACACCGCCGCACGGGACTGGTCGGATGACCTGCTGGCCGCCACCGGCCTGACGCGCG
>JACXUX010000340.1 GCA_014763725.1 Rhodobacterales bacterium | reverse complement strand
GGGCGGGGCCGGAACGGAAAGGGGGCCGCGGTTTGCGCCGCGGCCCCCGGGATCATCTGTTCCGCGGCGGGATCAGTGGGCGTGGCCCTTGTCCCAGTCCTCGCGCTTCGGAAGGATCTCGAACGTGTGCTCGGGCGGCGGCGAGGGCAGCGTCCATTCCAGCGTGTCGGCGTATTCGTTCCAGTAGTTCTTCTCGGTCACGCGCTGGCCGGCGCGCAGCGTGTAGACCACGATGCCGATGAAGAACACGAAGGACGCGAAGGACAGGAAGGCGCCGATCGAGCTGACCCAGTTCCAGTAGGCGAAGGCCTCGGGATAGTCGATGTAGCGGCGCGGCATGCCCTGACGACCCAGGAAGTGCTGGGGGAAGAAGGTCAGGTTCGCGCCGATGAACATCGCCCAGAAGTGCAGCTTGCCCGCCCATTCCGGATACTGCCGGCCCGACATCTTGCCGAACCAGTAGTACATGCCCGCGAAGATCGCGAAGACCGCGCCCAGCGACATCACATAGTGGAAGTGCGCCACGACAAAGTAGGTGTCGTGATAGGCCCGGTCGACGCCGGCCTGGCTCAGCACGATGCCGGTCACGCCGCCCACGGTGAACAGGAACAGGAAGCCGAAGGCCCAGAGCATCGGCGTCTTGAACTCGATCGACCCACCCCACATCGTCGCGATCCACGAGAAGATCTTGATGCCCGTGGGCACCGCGATGACCATCGTGGCCAGCATGAAATACGACTGCTGGGTCAGCGACAGGCCCACGGTATACATGTGGTGCGCCCAGACGACGAAGCCCAGTACCCCGATCGCCACCATCGCGTAGACCATGGGCAGGTAGCCGAAGATCGGCTTGCGGCTGAAGGTGGCGACGACCTGGCTGATGATCCCGAAGCCGGGCAGGATGATGATGTAGACCTCGGGGTGGCCGAAGAACCACAGGATGTGCTGATACAGGATCGGGTCACCGCCGCCCGAGGGCTGGAAGAAGGTGGTGCCGAAGTTGCGGTCGGTCAGCAGCATGGTGATGGCGCCGGCCAGCACGGGCAGCGCCAGCAGGATCAGCCAGGCGGTGACGAACACCGACCAGGCGAACAGCGGCACCTTGTGCAGCGTCATGCCCGGAGCGCGCATGTTCAGGAAGGTGGTGATGATGTTGATCGCGCCCAGGATCGACGAGGCGCCCGACAGGTGCACCGCGAAGATCGCGAGGTCCATCGAATAGCCCGCCTCGCCGGTCGACAGCGGCGGATACAGCACCCAGCCCACGCCCGCACCCAGCTGGTCGTTGCCGCCGGGGCTGAACACGCTGGCGATGGCCAGCGAGGTGCCGGCGATGTACAGCCAGAACGACAGGTTGTTCATCCGCGGGAACGCCATGTCCGGCGCGCCGATCTGCAGCGGCATGAAGTAGTTGCCGAAGCCGCCGAACAGCGCTGGGATGACGACGAAGAACATCATCAGGATGCCGTGGCCCGTGATCATCACGTTCCACAGGTGGCCGTTCGGGGTGCATTCGCCCGCGGCCGCAGCGGTCAGCCGCGCGCCTTCCATGCACATGTACTGCACGCCGGGCTCCATCAGCTCCATCCGCATGTAGACGGTGAAGATGACCGAGATCAGACCGATGATCCCGCCTGCGAACAGGTAGAGGATGCCGATGTCCTTGTGGTTCGTCGACATGAACCAGCGCGTGAAGAAGCCGCGCTCGTCATGGTCGTGGCTGTGGATGGCTGCGTCGGCCATTACCGCCTCCCGTTGAGTGTTCCCTGGTCGGCTCCGGCCCCCCGCTCGGGGGCGCCGGCGCGTTTCGTATCCAGCTTCTAGAATGCCGCCCGGTACCGGGCAATGGCAAACCTTGACACAGATCAAGCGGCGCCGTCCCTTGCGCCGCAGGGTCCGTGGCAATTCGTCGCAGCCCTTACTGCGCGACCGAGGCGAGATAGGCCGCCATGTCCTCGCCGCCCTTGGGCAGCTTGAAGGTCATCTTGGACTTGGCCCCGCCGTCGCCCAGCGTGTCCTTCAGCCACTTGCCCGGGTCGGCCACGTAGGTGGCCAGCATCGCCTCGTCCCAGACGGCGCCGGTCGCGCCCACGGCCTTGATCGAATCGCCATAGGCAAAGCCCTCGGCGCTCGCCACGGCGCGGCCGACCACACCATAGAGGTTCGGGCCGACCTTGCCGCCCTTCTGGATCTCGGTCCCGTCGGGGGCCACGATCATGTGGCAGGCCTTGCACTTCTTGAAATCGGCCTCGCCCTTGGCGGGGTCGGCGGCAAAGGCCGGGGCGGTCAGGGCCAGCGCGGCCAGCGCGGCGGCGGTCAGTGTCTTCATGGATGGCTCTCCCTACATTGCCGGATCGGGGGCGACTCGGCCCCCGTATGGTTACGCGACAGGGAAGCAGGCGGACGCGCGCGCGTAAAGGGATGCGATGGTATGCAATGGGCCTGCGCGGGTGCTTCCAATCGTCGCGGGGGGCCTTAGCCCGCGTCGGGAAAGGCGCGGGGGAAGGTCGCGATCAGCGCCGCATCCAGATCGGCCATGGTCACCGGCAGGCCCAGGTCCACCAGGCTGGTCACGCCATGGTCGCGGATGCCGCAGGGCACGATGCCGTCGAAATGGGTCAGGTCCGGCTCGACATTGATCGAGATGCCGTGAAAGCTGACCCAGCGCCGCAGCTTCACGCCGATGGCGGCGATCTTGTCCTCGCGCGGGGTGCCGTCGGGCAGGGG
>JACXUX010000339.1 GCA_014763725.1 Rhodobacterales bacterium | reverse complement strand
GGCGGGGGCTGCGCTATTCGTCGGGCTGGATCAGGACGATTTCGCCCGCGGCCTCCAGCTGGCGGATCACGCCGACCACGGCGGCGGTGGCCTCCTCTCCCTGCTTTTCGCGCACCGTGCCGCGTTCGGCCATCGACTCGCGCAGCGACTGGGCCAGGCGCGGCGACATGTTGGACAAGAGGAACTCGACCACCGGCGCCAGCGGCCCCGCCGCGGCATAGGCCAGCGCGGTCACCAGCACCGCCGGATCCACGCCGCGCAGCACCCGCGCCACGTCGCGCGGGGCCAGCCGCGCGGGGATCGAGCCGAAGGTGAAGATCGCCCGGCGCACCTGTTCGGCAAAGGCGGTGTCGGTCTCCTCCAGCCCCTGCAGGACCGATTCGCGCGTGGCCGCGGGCGAGACGTTCAGGATCGCCCCTACCCGTTCGACCGGTCCGGCCTCAAAGGCCGAGGGCGGCTGGGAACCGAGCTGCGCGGCCAGGGCCACGCCGATGCGGCGCACCGTCTCGGGGTCGATGTTGCCGGTCAGCGACACGGCATAGGCCACGCGGCGCGCCCGGTCGCCCGGCAGCCGGCTGAGCAGGTCGGCCGCCCGCGTGACGGGCAGCTTGGAGAGGATGACCGCGGCGACCTCGGGGCTCTCCTCCTCGAGCAGGGGCAACAGCCGTTCGGGCGGCAGCGGCACGATGCGGTCCCAGGGGTCGGCGCGCGCCCCGGCACTGGCCAGCCGCCGCAGCCGGTTGGCCGCGCTGGGGCTGATGTGGCCGTCCATCATGCCCAGGGCGCCCTCGATCCCCTCGGGGAAGGACAGGCCCACCTGTTCCAGTTCGGTCACGAATTCCTCGACCACGGCGGTCAGCGTGGTGCGGTCGATCAGGCGCAGCTGTCCCATCTGTTCGGCCAGCGCCGCCTGCATGTGGTCGGGCAGCTTGCGGATGTCCACCGCAGCCCCCTCGGCCAACAGAAGGCGGACGATGATCGCCGCCTTCTGGGTGCCGGTCAGATGGGCCGTCGGATGGGCGACGACCCGCAGGGCCGGCGTGATACGCGCGATTTCGGTCATGCACTTCCCCGTCGCAGGACGGGATCAAGGTGGCCCATGCCCGGTTAATGCGCGGTTTTCGTCCCCGCTCAGCTGCCGACCGGGGTCACGCAGCTTTGCGTTTCGGCGTCCCAGGTCTGGCCCGGCGCGCACTGGCCCGCCGTGACCTGATCGTGGCCGCACATCGCCAAGGCCAGCCCCGGCGCCAGCGCCAGCGCCGCAGAGGCCAGAAGAACACGCAGTTTCATCGTCACTCTCCCTGTTGCACCCGTGGGAACAGGGGAACAGACCGGCCGACTCGCCGCAAGGCCCGTGCCGGGCACCGCCCCCCCGTCACGCGGATGTCAGGCGCCGGTGCCGAAAACCCGGGCAAAGATCGTGTCGACATGTTTCGTGTGATAGCCAAGGTCGAACTTCTCCTCGATCTCGGCGGGCGTCAGGGCGGCGGTCACCTCGGGGTCGGCCAGCAGTTCGGTCTTGAAGTCGGCGCCCTGTTCCCAGACCTTCATCGCGTTGCGCTGGACCAGGCGATAGGCGTCCTCGCGGCTGACACCGGCCTGGGTCAGCGCCAGCAGCACCCGCTGGCTCATCACCAGGCCCTTGAACTTGTTCAGGTTCTTCAGCATGTTCTCGGGGTAGACGACCAGCCGCTCGATCACGCCGGCCAGCCGGTGCAGCGCGAAGTCCAGCGTGATCGTGGCATCGGGGCCGATCATCCGTTCCACGCTGGAATGGCTGATGTCCCGTTCGTGCCAAAGCGCCACATTCTCCATCGCCGGGATGACCATGCCGCGCACCAGACGCGCAAGGCCGGTCAGGTTCTCGCTCAGCACCGGGTTGCGCTTGTGCGGCATGGCCGAGGACCCCTTCTGCCCGGGGCTGAAATATTCCTCGGCCTCCAGCACCTCGGTCCGCTGCATGTGGCGGATCTCGGTCGCGATGTTCTCGATCGAGCTGGCGATCACCCCCAGCGTGGCGAAATACATCGCATGCCGGTCGCGCGGGATGACCTGGGTGCTGATCGGCTCGGGGACCAGACCCAGCTGGGCGCAGACATGCGCCTCGACCGCGGGGTCGATGTTGGCGAAGGTGCCCACGGCGCCGGAAATCGCCCCCGTCGCCACCTCGGCCCGGGCGGCGGCCAGCCGGGCGCGGTTGCGCGCCATCTCGGCGTGAAAGCGGGCAAAGGTCAGCCCCATCGTGGTGGGTTCGGCATGGATGCCGTGGCTGCGGCCGATGCGCACCGTGTCCTTGTGTTCGAAGGCGCGCGCCTTCAGCGCGGCCAGCACCCGGTCCACCCCCGCCAGCAGCAGGTCGGCCGCACGCACCAGCTGGATGTTCAGCGTGGTGTCCAGCACGTCGGACGAGGTCATGCCCTGATGGACGAAGCGCGCCTGGTCGGCGCCCACGATCTCGGCCAGATGGGTCAGGAAGGCGATCACGTCATGCCTGGTCACCGCCTCGATCGCGTCGATGCGCGCCACGTCGAAGGGCACGTCGCGCGCCTTCCAGACGGCTTCGGCATTCTCGCGCGGGATGACGCCCAGCGCGGCCTGGGCGTCGCAGGCATGGGCCTCGATCTCGAACCAGATGCGGAACTTGGTCTCGGGCGACCAGATCGCCACCATCTCGGGGCGGGCATAGCGCGGGATCATCGGGGCCTCCGGGGTCAGGGGATCGGGAACTGAC
>JACXUX010000338.1 GCA_014763725.1 Rhodobacterales bacterium | reverse complement strand
CGCGACAGGACATGTCGCGCCCTGACATGCCGGCGGGCCTGCGGGGCGCGACTGTTGCCCGGTAAGGCGGCGGCACGGAGGAGAGGGCCAGATGAAGAGCCATGCGCGCGTGGTGGTGATCGGCGGCGGTGTCGTCGGCTGTTCGGTGCTCTTCCACCTCACCAAGCTCGGCTGGTCCGACGTCATGCTGATCGAGCGGTCGGACCTGACCTCGGGCAGCACCTGGCACGCCGCGGGCGGGTTCCACACGCTGAACGGCGACACCAACATGGCGGCGCTGCAGGGCTATACGATCCGGCTGTATCGCGAGCTGGAGGCGATCACCGGCCTGTCCTGCGGGCTGCATCATGTGGGCGGGCTGACGCTGGCCGACACGCAGGCGCGGTTCGAGCAGCTGAAGGCCGAGCGGGCCAAGCACCGCTACATGGGGCTGGACACCGAGATCCTGGGCCCCGCCGAGGTGGCCGCGATGACCGAGGGGCTGGTGAACACCGACGGCATCGTGGGCGCGCTGTGGGACCCGCTGGACGGGCATCTGGACCCGTCAGGCACGACCCATGCCTATGCCCGCGCCGCGCGCATGGCGGGGGCCGAGATCGTGCTGCACAACCGCGTGCTGGCCACGCGCCCCCACCCCGAGGGCTGGGAGGTGGTGACCGAGAAGGGCACGGTGATCTGCGAGCATCTGGTGAATGCCGCCGGCCTCTGGGCGCGCGAGGTGGGCGCGATGGCGGGGGTCTATCTGCCGCTGCTGCCCATGGCGCACCAGTATCTTGTGACCGAGGACATCCCCGAGATCGTCGACCTGCTGGGCCGCGGCAAGGAATTTCCCCATGTGATGGACCCGGGCGGGGAAAGCTATCTGCGGCAGGAGGGGCGCGGCCTGTGCATCGGCTTTTACGAAAAGCCCTGCGAGCCCTGGGCCGTGGACGGCACGCCCTGGGACTTTGGCCATGAGCTGCTGAACGAGCAGTGGGACAAGATCGAGGATTCGGTCGCCTTTGCGCAGCGCCGCTTTCCGGTGCTGGAACGCACGGGCGTCAAGCGGGTGATCCACGGCCCCTTCACCTTTGCCCCCGACGGCAACCCGCTGATCGGGCCGGTGCCGGGGTTGCGCAACTACTGGTCGGCCTGTGCGGTCATGGCGGGCTTCAGCCAGGGCGGCGGCATGGGGCTGGCGCTGGCGCAGTGGATGATCCTGGGCGAGGTGGAACGCGACCCCCGCGGCTTTGACGTGGCGCGCTTCGGCACCTGGACCACGCCCGGCTATACCGTCCCCAAGGTGATGGAAAACTATCGCATGCGGTTTTCCGTCAGCTATCCGAACGAGGAGCGCCCCGCAGCGCGGCCGTTCCGCACCTCGGCCATGTATGACCTGTTCGACGGCATGGGCGCGGTCTGGGGCCAGCAATACGGGCTGGAGGTGGTGAATTACTTCGCCGCCCCCGGCGAGGCGCGGGTCGAGACGCCGACCTTCCGCCGGTCGAACGCCTGGGACGCCACGGCGCGCGAGGTGGCCGCGGTGCGGCAGCGCGTGGGCATCAACGAGCTGTCGAACTTCGGCAAGTATCGCGTGACGGGGCCGGGGGCGCGCGCCTGGCTGGACCGGGTGATGGCGGGCCGCATCCCCGAACCCGGGCGGCTGGCGCTGAACCCGTTGCTGGCGCCCTCGGGCCGGATCTGGGGCGACTTCACCGTCACCTGCATTTCCGAACAGGAGTTCATGCTGACCGCCAGCTATGGCGCCCAGGGCTGGCATCTGCGCTGGTTCGAGCAGACCCTGGACCCCGGGGTGCGGGTCGAGAACATCTCGGACACGCGCACGGGGTTCCAGATCGCCGGGCCGCGCGCGCACGAGCTGCTGGCGCGGGTGACGCGGGCCGATGTCAGTGCCGCGGGCCTGGGCTTTCTGCAGGCGCGGGCGATGACGGTGGGCATGGCCGACTGTCTGGTCCAGCGCGTCAGCTATACCGGCGATCTGGGGTATGAGATCTATTGCGACGCGATCGCCCAGCGGCATCTGTGGCAGGCGCTGTGGGAGGCGGGCGGCGATCTGGGCCTGGCGCCCTTTGGCATGCGGGCGATGATGTCGCTGCGGCTGGACAAGGGCTTTGGCAGCTGGGGGCGCGAGTTCGGGCCCGACTACACCCCGGCCGAGACCGGGCTGGACCGGTTCATCCGCTGGCAGAAGGGCGATTTCATCGGCCGGACCGCGGCCGAGGCCGAACGGGCGCGCGGCCCCGCCCGGCGGCTGGTGCAGATGGTGGTGGCGGCGCGCGACGCCGATGTCGCCGCATGGGAGCCGATCTGGCTGGACGGCGCGGTCGTGGGCTTCTGCACCAGCGGCGGGTTCAGCCACCATACCGGCCAGTCGGTGGCCTATGGCTTCCTGCCCGCCGACCGGGTGCAGGACGGGCTGGCGGTGCAGATCGAGATCCTGGGCGATCTGTGCCCCGCGCGCGTGCATCTGGCGCCGATCTGGGATGATGGCGGGCGGATGCGGGCGTGACCGGGGCGGTTCCCGTCCTGATCCTGGCGGCGGGCGCCTCGACCCGGATGGGCGGGCGCGACAAGCTGATGGAACCCGTCGCGGGCGAACCCCTGCTGCGGCGGGTGGCGCGGGTCGCGTGGGCCAGCGGGGCGCCGGTGATCGTGGTGCTGCCGCCCGACCGGCCCGCGCGGGCGGCGGCGCTGGCGGGGTTGGAGGTGACCCGCGTGGTGGCCGATCAGGCGGCGGCGGGGAT
>JACXUX010000337.1 GCA_014763725.1 Rhodobacterales bacterium | reverse complement strand
GGCGGGGCCGACGGGGGCAGCGAATGAGGTCTGCCGCGGCGCTGGCGCTGATGCTGGCGCTGGCGACCCCCGCCGCCGCGCAAGAGGGCGTGTCCGCCCCCGGCGGCGTGCTGCGGCTGCTGGACAAGATCACGGGCGAGCTGGTCGATCTGGACCTGTCGACCGGCCAGTCGGCGGGCTATCGCCGCCTGACGATCCGGCTGGACGACTGCCGCTATCCCGCGGCCGACCCGGCCTCGGACGCCTTTGCCCATCTGACCATCGTCGATACGGTGGTGGGGCAGACGGTGTTTTCCGGCTGGATGATCGCCTCCAGCCCGGGCCTCAGCGCGATGGACAACCCGCGCTATGACGTCTGGGTGCTGCGCTGCGCCATCCCCGGCGGCACGCCCGCCGATTCGGGCGGATAGCCCGCGGGGGTGAAGGTGGCGGGGCGGTCCAGCGCCGCGGCCAGGCGGCGGCGATAGTCGCGCCGGCTGATCTCGACCCCGCCCAGGCTGGCCAGATGCGGGGTCAGGAACTGGGTGTCGAACAGCGCGAAACCGCCCGCCCGCAACCGGTCGACGGTATGGGCCAGTGCGATCTTGGACGCATCGGGGACGCGCGAGAACATGCTTTCCCCGAAATAGGCGCCCCCCAGCACCACGCCGAACACCCCGCCCACCAGCGCGCCGTCCTGCCAGACCTCGGTCGAATGGGCATGGCCCGCGGCATGCAGCACCAGATACAGCTGCCGCAGCGGGGCGTTGATCCAGGTCTCGGGCCGGTCGGCACAGCCGTCCAGCACGCCCGCAAAATCGCGATCCACCGTGACCCGGAACCCGCCGCGGCGCATCCGCCGGTCCAGGCTGCGCGAGACGTGAAAGCCGTCCAGCGGCAGCACCCCGCGCAGCAGGGGGTCGATCCAGTGCAGCACCGGATCGTCGCGCGTCTCGGCCATGGGAAAAATGCCGGCGGCATAGCCGCGCAGCAGGGTCTCGGGGGTCAGCGGTTCGCCGCGCATCGCGCCATCCACGGATCGTTGGTTGTCCTGACTGCACCCTGCGCCGGGCAAGGTCCAGCCCTGTCGATGGCGGGCGGTGGGGCATGGCCTCGATCGGCGGCGCGTCTGCTCGAATGCGCAACGCCCGGCGCCTGCGATACAGATCCGAAACGATTCGAGAAAGGTGAGTGTGAAGTGTCCAGTACCGGTGACTGCGTGCCGTTGCCCGCGACGATTGATGAGGCCGAGCGGATGGCGCTGACGGGGCTTCTGAACCCCGCGATCCGGGATCTTGTGGCCAGGTTCTGGCGCGACCGTGTTCCCGGCCTGCCTGTCCGGCCCGAGCCTGTCGCCGTGGGAACAGCCCTGCGCGCACAGGACTGGGATCTGGCCGCGGCCCTGCTGTCGCAGCGGCTGACCGACCGCAAGATCGGGCCGCACATGGTGCTGCAGCGCATCCAGCTGTCGGCTGCACGCGGCCATCTGGAGGAGCTGTCGCAGGTCTATGCCGATCTTGGCCGGGCGGTGGCGCTGCCTGCCCCGGTGCTGGAGCAATATTTGCGCCGGGCCGAGGAGTTCTGCCCGCCGAACGACATTCTGGCGATCTGCGACCATTATCTGCCGTCCTTCCCGGATCTGCCCGCCCTGTTTGCGGCGCGCATCGTCGCGCTGGCCCAGCTGGGGGATGAACCCGCCTTCCTGTCGGCCATCGAGGCGGCGCTGGACCAGCTGCCCACCGCGCCCGAGTTCCGCCATCCGCTGCCGCTGGGCGGGGTGCGGGACAAGGCGCGCCGCGACCGCATCGTCGCGCGCCTGCATGAGAAGTGGCCGACCAGCCGCCTGCTGCGCGCGACCGGCCTGCTGATCGCGCGCGACCGCCGCATGATCGAGGGGGGCGTCGAGTTTCTGGACCGGCACGAGATGCTGTCGCAGGCGGCGCTTCAGCGCCTGGCGGGCGACCGGTCGCTGGACGACCGGCTGGCGGCCGAGCTGGACCCGCTCGACCCGGCGGCGCACCGCAACATCCTGATGATGCGGCGCGCGCTGGACCGGATCGAGCCGGCCCGGGATCTGAGGCGCCCGCTGATCACGTTCGAGGGCGGCGGCGATGTCTTCGTCAGCCCCCGCGGCGACAGCGGCGTCACGGTGCTGGCCTTCTGCGGGCTGCGCAACGAGCTGATGGTGCCGGCGCAGCTGTTCGACGCCGAACTTGCCCGGCGCGGGTTCACCGGCATCTACGTGAATGACCGGCGGCTGGCCGCGTTCATGGCCGGGATCGACTCGCTGGGGGACGACTGGACCCAGACGGCCGAGGCCCTGCGCCGCCTGGTCGACGATGCGGGGACCGACCGGTTGCTGGTGGTGGGCAGTTCGGCGGGCGGCGGCGGGGCGGTCACGGCGGGCGCGGACCTCAGGGCCGAGGCCGTGCTGATCCATTCCGGCATCCTGACCGGGGATCTGGCGGTGCGCAAGGCAATCGGCGACAGCCGGGCGCCGATGGTGGCCTGGCGCGCCTGGCAGGCGCGTGGCGCGCGCTGTCACATGCCCAACGTGGTCCGGGACAGCACCTGGCGCCCGCGCACCCACCTCTATTTCGGCGAGGACATGGCCGAGGATGTGGCGAACGCGGCGCTGTTCGACGACTTCGAGCACGTTCGCCGGCACAGGCTGCCCGGGCCCTGCGGCCATGGTTCTGCCTGGCGGTTGCTGCATGACGGCCAGCTGGGGGCGTCGATCGACCGCGCCCTGGCCGCCTGAGGCGGCCGGGCCGGGGC
>JACXUX010000059.1 GCA_014763725.1 Rhodobacterales bacterium | reverse complement strand
GGGGGCTATGTGGGGGTGGGCGTGTCGACCACGAACCTGGCCGGCCGGACGCTGGCCGACCTGATCCTGGGCCGCGACAGCGACCTGACCCGCCTGCCCTGGGTCAACCGCCGCCCCCGCCGGTGGGAACCCGAGCCGCTGCGCTGGCTGGGCGTGCACGGGCTCTACGCCGCCCTGGCCGCCGCCGACCGGGCCGAGGCGCAGGGCCGCCGCCCGCCCCTGCCCGCACGGCTGATGCGGGCGCTGGTCGGGCACTGACCGCACCGCCCGGGCGGCCATGAAAGGGTTTGGCAAAACGGCGGAATCGGGTCACAACAACCCATCCCGCCCGGCGGGACGAATCAGGCGACCGGGCCCCTCTGGCAGCCTTTGCGGCATGGCTGCGATGTCGGCGCCAGAAAAAAACCCAGCCGCAGGGATAGTAGCCCATGACACCTTACGTTTCGCGGCCCCGTGCGGGCCACACGCGCGGCATCGGTCGGCGGGGGGACCGCGCATGACCACGGCTTCGCACAGCTCGACGCTCGGCTATTTCCGCTGGGCCTTCCTGGTCACCGTCATCGGCCTGGGCCTGGGCCTGTGTCTGGGCTTTGCCAGCGAACACACCGTTGCCGGCGCGATGAAGGTCTTCTTCATCTGCTGCGTTCTGGCGGTGCTGGAAATCAGCATGTCCTTCGACAACGCCATCGTGAACGCCAACAAGCTGAAGAACATGGCGCCGGAATGGCAGCAGCGGTTCCTGACCTGGGGCATCCTGAACGCGGTGTTCGGGATGCGCATCGTCTTTCCGGTGCTGATCGTGGTGATCGCGGCCAATATCGGCCCGTGGCAGGCGCTGGTGCTGGCCGCCAGCCAGCCCGAGGCCTATGCCGAGATCATGCATGACGCGCATCTGCCGATCGCAGCCTTTGGCGGCACCTTCCTGATGCTGGTGGCGCTGAACTTCTTCTTCGACCATGAAAAGGACATCCACTGGGTCGACGCGGTCGAGGACTGGGCCTCGCGCTATTCCTCGATCCGGGGGATCGAGATCGCGGTGGTGCTGGTCATCATGCTGCTGTTCTCGCGCCTGCTGTCGCCCGAGGAGTCGATCCTGTTCATCACCGCGGCGATCTGGGGCCTGCTGATCTTCCTGCTGGTCGAGGTGCTGGGCGGCATGCTGGACAAGAACGAAGAGGCGATGGCGGCCGCGGCCAAGGGCGGTCTGGGTGCGTTCCTGTATCTTGAGGTGCTGGACGCCTCCTTCAGCTTTGACGGCGTGATCGGCGCCTTTGCGCTGAGCCAGAACCTGTTCGTGATCGCGATCGGCCTGGGCATCGGGGCGATGTATGTGCGGTCGATGACCATCATGCTGGTCGAAAAGGGCACGCTGGCGCAGTATCGCTATCT
Source organism: Rhodobacterales bacterium (assembly GCA_014763725.1). GTDB lineage: Bacteria > Pseudomonadota > Alphaproteobacteria > Rhodobacterales > Rhodobacteraceae > JACXUX01. The sequence continues at coordinate 11,063 of JACXUX010000059.1, read as the reverse complement.
GGAACATGGCGCGTTCTATGCGATCCTGATCCTGTCGGTGATCATGTATGTCCAGACGCTGACCCATATCCCCGAGGTGATCACGGGCCTGGGCGGTGCGGGCCTGATCGGGGTGTCGCTGTGGTCCTCGATCCGCTGGAACCGGCAGAACGGCCATTCCGGGGCCGAGGCGGCCTGACCGCCCAGCCCGACGCGCCGAACGAAGGCCCGCCCCCCCGGGGCGGGCCTTTTGCATGGCCCGGGGGCGGATGCGCCAAGACAAAAGGCCCGCCGGAAGGGCGGGCCAGACGGGCCTGGTCGGTCAGGTCGGGGGCGCCGCGGCCTGCGGCGCCGGGGGCTGGCGGCCTAGCGGACCGCGGTAAAGCTGGCGGGGTTGATCCCCAGCTGGCGCAGCGCGGCGTCCGAGGGGCGCTTGCCGTCCTCGATGGCGCGCGAGGCGTCGATGGCAGCGGCGACCACGGTGAAGAAGTCGCGCAGCGCGGTGCCGATCCGGGCCAGGTCAAGGCCGGCCTGCGGGCGGGTATGGGCGACAGTGCGGGTCATGGCGTTCACGTCCTTTGCATTCCTGCGTCCCCAGATAGTCCACGGCGGACCGCCCGGTCAGGGGGGCCGCCGCATGGCCGCCTTGCGCCTGCTGCAATGTGGCAAGATCAGTCGGCGTCGCTGGCCACCTGGGCCAGGACCCGCCCGCGGCCTCGGCTGCGCAGGATCATCGGCACCACCAGCGCCAGCGCCGCCACAGCCAGCAGCCCGGCCGACACGGGCGAGGACACCAGCGTCGTCACATCGCCCTGCGCGATCGACAGCGCGCGCCGAAGCTGCTGTTCGGCCATCGGACCCAGGATCAGCCCCACGACCACCGGCGCGATCGGATAGCCGTAAAGCCGCATGCCATAGCCCATGACGCCAAAGGCCAGCAGCATCGCCAGTTCCACCGGCGAGGGGTTGGCCCCGATCGTGCCCAGCGTGGCAAACAGCAGGATGCCCGCGTAAAGCCAGGGCCGGGGGATGGTCAGCAGCCGCACCCACAGCCCCACCAGCGGCAGGTTCAGCACCAGAAGCATCGCATTGGCCACCAGAAGCGAGGCGATCAGCGACCAGACCAGCTGCGGATTGGTGGCAAACAGCAGCGGCCCGGGCTGCAGCCCGAACTGCTGGAACCCCGCCAGCATGATCGCGGCCGTGGCCGTGGAGGGCAGCCCCAGCGTCAGCAGCGGCACCAGCGTGCCCGCCGCGCTGGCGTTGTTGGCGGCCTCGGGGCCGGCCACGCCCTCGATCGCGCCCTGGCCGAATTCCTCGGGGTGGCGGGCCAGACGCTTTTCTGCGGCATAGGACAGGAAGGTGCCGATCTCGGCCCCGCCGGCGGGCAGCGCCCCGATGGGAAAGCCGATGAACGACCCGCGCAGCCAGGGCCGCCAGGACCGCGCCCAGTCGGCCCGCGTCATCCAGACCGACCCGCGCACGGCGATCACCTCGTCGGGCGCACCATTGCCGCGGCCGGCGACGAACAGCGCCTCGCCCACGGCGAACATGGCGACGGCCAGCGTCGTGACCTCGATCCCGTCCAGCAGCTGCGGCACGCCGAAATGCAGCCGCGCCTGGCCGGTCAGCTGGTCGATGCCCACGCAGGCCAGCGCCAGCCCCACGAAGAGCGAGGTCAGCCCCCGCAGCGTGCTGTCGCCAAAGGCCGACGACACGGTGATGAAGGCCAGCACCATCAGCGCGAAATAGTCCCGCGGGCCGAAGACCAGCGCGAACTTGACCACCCAGGGCGCCAGGAAGGCCAGCCCCAGCGTGGCGATCAGCCCGGCCACGAAGCTGCCGATGGCGGCGGTGGCCAGCGCAGGCCCGCCGCGGCCGGCGCGCGCCATGCGGTTGCCCTCCAGCGCGGTGATGACGCTGGCGCTCTCGCCCGGGGTGTTCAGCAGGATCGAGGTCGTCGATCCGCCATACATCCCGCCGTAGTAGATGCCCGCGAACATGATCAGCGACCCGGCCGGGTCCAGCCCATAGGTCACGGGCAAGAGCAGCGCCACCGTCAGCGCGGGCCCGATGCCCGGCAGCACGCCCACCGCCGTGCCCAGCGTCACGCCGATCAGCGCATAGAGCAGCAGCATCGGGTCCAGCGCCGCGGCCAGCCCCTGCAGCAGCAGGTCGAAGGTTCCCATCCTATCCCCCGAAGATCAGCCGCTCGACCGGCCCGGCCGGCAGGGTCAGCCGCAACAGCCCGTCGAACACGGCATAGACCGCCCCGGCCAGGACCAGCCCCACGCCCAGCGCCACCGGCAGCCGCCGCGCGCCGAACCCATGGGCCACGCAGCCGAACAGCGCGCCCGAGGCCAGCGTGAACCCGCCCGTGTGCAGCAGCGCCAGCTGCGCCACCAGCCCGCCCAGCACCCACAGCACGGGCCGCGCGGCCTGGCGGGGGGGCACCTCGGTCTCGCCCCGCAGGCCGGCCAGCACGGTCCAGCCCGCCAGCCCCAGCAGGCACAGCCCCACGGCCAGCGGCACCTTGCCAGGCCCCACGCCGGAATAGCCGCCGCGGTCGGGCAGGCTGATGCCCTCGACCACCAGCAGCGCCCCCAGCGCCGCCAGCAGCGCCGCGATGACGAACGCCGCCCCATCGGGGCGGCGCTGCGGTTCGATCGGAAGGCCGGTCATTTCACCAGACCGATGTCCCGCAGGACGGCTTCGGTCGCGGCGATCTCCTTGTCCAGCTGGGCGGCAAAGGCATCGCCCGCCAGATAGGTGTCGGCCCAGCCCTTGGTGGCCAGCGCCTCTTTCCAGGTGGCCGACTGGGCCATCTTCTCGATGTCGGCCAGCACGGCGGCGCGGTCGGCCTCGCTCAGGCCCGGGGCGGCGGCGACCATGCGCCAGTTCTGCACCACCACGTCATAGCCCGACTCGGCCAGCGTCGGCGCATCGACACCCGGCAGCCGCGCGTCCGAGCTGACCGCCAGCAGGCGCATCGTGCCCGCCTGCACCTGGGGCAGGAATTCGCCCACGCCCGAGATGCCCGCCGTCACCTGGTTGCCGAGGATCGCGGCCAGCGCCTCGCCCCCGCCGGAAAAGGCGACATAGTTGATCCTGGTCGGGTCGACGCCCGCCGCCTTGGCCAGCAGGCCCACGGTGATGTGGTCGACCCCGCCGGCCGACCCGCCCGCCCAGCTGACCGCGCCGGGATCGGCCTTCAGCGCCTCGACCAGGTCGCCGATCGTCTGCAGCGGCGAGGCCGCGGGCACCACGATCGCCACCGCCTCGCCGGTCAGCCGGGCGACGGGGGTGATGTCCTTCAGCGTGACGGGGCTGTTGTTGGTCAGGATCGCGCCCACCATCACATAGCCGCCGACGATCAGCTGGTCGGCCTTGCCGGCGGTGCTGGCGGCGAACTGCGCCAGACCCACGGTGCCGCCCGCGCCGGGGACGTTCTGAACCTGCACGGACCCCGAGATACCTTCCTTCTGCAGGGCGTCCTGCATGGTGCGCGCGGTCTGGTCCCAGCCGCCGCCGGGGCCGGCGGGCGCCATGATCGTGTAGTCGGCGGCCAGCGCAGGCAGCGCCAGAACGGCGGCCAGCGCGCCGCCCAGGATGAAGCGTTTCATGTCGGTCCTCCCACGACCCCCGGGGGGGCCTGATGTCAGTGGCGCGGGACCCTCCCGGCCCCGGCGCACGGGCGCATCAAAGCACGCGAACCTGTCATCTGCCTGACATGGATGGCCCCTGCGCCAGCGCCTGGCGCCAGCGGCCGATCAGCCGGTCGCGGGTCATCCGGTCCAGATAGGCCAGCAGCCCCGGCCCCAGCGGCACCGGGCGATAGGGATCGCCCAGCGTCCGGGCCAGCGGCTGGCCGCGCGGCGGCCCGCCGATCTGCAGGCTGAGCGCGGGCAGCCGCAGCGCCTCGGCCAGGACCTGCTGGCCTGCGGGCGACATCAGCCATTCGACCAGCCGCGCGCCCAGATCGGGCCGCACCGCCGCCTTCGGCACCAGCGCCGCGCGCGAGATCGCCACGGTATAGTCCTGCAGCGCGGCCACGCCCAGGTCGGGGTTCAGCCGCGCCACCTCGGCCGCATAGGACCCCAGGATGTTGTAGCCCAGCGCCAGCCGCCCGTCGGCCACCCGGTCCAGGATGTCCTGACTGGTGGGCCAGGTCTGCAGCCCCGCCCCCGCCATCGCCCCGATCAGCGCCCAGATGTCGGGAAAATGCTCTTCATCCCGGGCCAGATACAGGAAACCGACGGCCGAACGTTCGATATCGTAGGTTCCGATCCGCCCCCGCAGCGCCGGCCCCTGCGCCGCGATCCAGTCGATCAGCGCCAGCCGCGTCAATGGCGGGTCGGGGACCGAGGGGCGGTGCCAGACCACCACCGCCGGTTCGAAGGTCAGCGCAAAGACCGTGTCGCGCCAGTTCGCCCAGCGCGGCCAGACCCCCGCCCCCGCCACCCGCACCGGCCGGGCATAGCCGTCATTGGCCAGCTGCACCTGCAGGTCGATGGCCGAGGAAAAGGTGACATCGGCCGTGCGCCCGCCCGCATCGGTTTCGGCCCGCACGCGGGCGGCAATCTCGCCGGCCAGCAGCTCCTCATAGACGATGGCCAGGCCCGGGTTCGCCGCCTGGAACGCCGCCAGCAGCGGCCGGGCCAGAGGCGCATCCAGCGTGGAATAGACCGTCAGCCTGTCGCCGCCCGCGCGCAGGGCGGGCGCGGGCAGCCGCATCGGCTCGGCCAGGGCGGCCGCGGCGGACATGGCCAGGGCGGCAAGAACGGCGATCAGGGCGCGCATGGCGCAAGCCTAGCCCCCGGCGGGGCAGTTGTGAACCGCGCGCCGGTCTGGCAGGCTGCGCCCATGCGCCTGCTTGTGGTCGAGGACAACCTGCCGCTGGCCGAGGCCCTGGCCCAGCTGATGACGGCCGCGGGCCATGCGGTCGACGTGGTGCATGACGGCGCCTCGGCCGAGGCGCTGGCCGCCGCCGAAACCTTTGACCTGATCATCCTGGACCTGAACCTGCCCGAGATGGACGGGCTGTCGGTGCTGCGCGCGCTGCGACGGCGGGGCGATCCGGCGGCGGTGCTGATCCTGACCGCCCGCGGCGCGCCCGAGGACCGGGTGCGCGGGCTGGACCTGGGCGCCGACGACTATCTGGCCAAACCCTTCGACGTGGCCGAATTCGAGGCGCGGGTGCGGTCGCTGCTGCGGCGGCAGTCGGGGCTGCGCGTCTCGGCGCTGCAGCTGGGCGGGGTGATCTATGACCCGACCGCGCGCCGCTTTCGCGCCGCGGGCCAGCCGCTGGACCTGCCCGCCCGCGAACATGCGCTGCTGGAACTGCTGGTCCTGAAGAACGGCAAGGTCGTCACCAAGGAGGCGATCGTCCAGTCGCTGACCAACCTGGACGACAGCCTGTCGGACAATGCGATCGAACAATATGTCAGCCGCCTGCGCCGACGCCTCGCCCCGCATGGGGTGCAGCTGCGCACCGCGCGGGGGATCGGCTACTACCTGGACCGGCCGGCCGAACCGGCCGACCCCGGCCCGCCATGACCGGCTACTCGCTGCGCCGCCGACTGCTGGCCTGGCTGCTGGCCTCGACGGCGGTGCTGGGGCTGCTGGCGCTGGCCGACACAAGGGCCGAGGCGCTGCGCACCGCCCAGGGCGTGTCCGACCGGGTGCTGGCCGGATCGGCCATCGCGATCGCCGAACGGGTCAGCGTCGATGTCCAGGCCGACGGCGCGCTGGTGGCCGACGTGCCCTATTCGGCGCTGGAGATGCTGTCCTCGGCCGCGCAGGACCGGGTGTTCTACCGCATCGACGGGCCGGCGGGCTTCCTGACCGGCTATGACGCGCTGCCCGTGGTGGCCGATGACGGCGACGGGCTGGGCCTCGCCGATACCACGTTTCTGGGCACGCCGATCCGGCTGGCCACGCTCTACCGCCGGGCGGCCACGGGGTTCGAGGGCACGGCCTTCACCGTGACGGTGGCCGAATCGACCCGCGCCCGCCGGGCGCTGGCCGACACGATCCTGCTGCGGTCGGCGCTGCGGCTGGCGGGCATGATCGCGGGGGCGGCGGCCATCGTCTGGGTCGCGGTCACGCTGGCGCTGCGCCCGCTCGACCGTCTGGGCGAGGCGCTGGCCCAGCGGTCCCCCGACGACCTGCGCCCGCTGACGGCCGCCGCCCCGGCCGAGGTGCAGGGCCTGGTCGGCGCGATCAACGGCTTCATGGCACGGCTGGGCAGCGCGCTGGCCGCGCTGCGCAACTTCTCGGGCAATGCGGGCCACCAGATCCGCACGCCGCTGGCCGTGGCGCGCGCGCAGCTGGCGCTGGCCGGGCGCGCGGCCGACGGCGGGGCGCGGCAGGCCGCGCTGGCCAAGGCCGATGCCGCGCTGGTCCAGGCCGAGCGGGTGCTGCGGCAGCTGCTGCTGCTGGCCCGGCTGGATGCGGCCGGCCCGGGCGCGGCCAGCGCCACCCCGGTCGATCTGGGGGCGCTGGCGCGCGATCTGGTGGCCGACCGGGTGCCGCTTGCGGCCGAACGCGGCATGGACCTGGGCTTCGACGGCCAGGCGGGGCTTTACGTCCGCGGCGAGGCGGTCCTGCTGGGCGAGGCGCTGGGCAACCTGCTCGACAACGCGCTGGCCTATGCCGGGCCGGGCGCCACGGTGACGCTGATCGCCCGCGAAACCGGGGCCGAGGCGCGGCTGACCGTCATCGACGACGGCCCCGGCCTGCCCGCCGACCGCCGCGCGCGCCTGGCCCAGCCGCGCGGCCCGCTGGCCGAACCGGGTCCGGGCGGCGGCCTGGGCCTGGGCCTGTCGATCGTGGCCGAAATCGCCCGCGCCTTCGACGGCCAGCTGGTGCTGGAGGCCGGCCCCGGCGGCCGCGGCCTGGCCGCCGAACTGCGCCTGCCGCTGCTGGGCGCAGCCTGAGCCGCGGTTGCCGCGGCGCGGCGGCTCTGGCAAGGTCCGCCCTAACCCCGACAGGTGCCGCATGCAGATCCTGACCGTCACGCTGAACCCCGCGCTCGACATCGGCACCACCGTGCCGCTGGTCGAACCGGGCCCCAAGCTGCGCTGCAGCGCGCCGCGCGTCGATCCGGGCGGCGGCGGGCTGAACGTGGCCCGCGCCGTGGGCCTGCTGGGCGGCCAGGCCACGGCCTTCGTGGCACTCGGCGGCCCCACCGGCGACCGGCTGCTGAAGCTGCTGGCCGATCATGGCGTGCCCACGCTGGCCTTCCCCGCCCCGGGCGACACCCGCGAAAGCCTGACCGTCACCGAAACCGGCACCGGCCGGCAATACCGCTTCGTCCTGCCCGGCACCGCCTGGGATGCCGCCCGCGTGGCGCGGGTGGAACAGGCGATCCCCGCCGTCGCCCCTCCCGGCGGCTGGGTGGTCCTGTCGGGCAGCCAGGCCCCCGGCCTGCCCGAGGATTTCGCGGCCCGCCTGCGCCGCGCCCTGCCCGCCGCCACCCGCCTGCTGGCCGACACTTCGGGCGCGCCGCTGCGCCGGCTGGTGGCCGAACCCGCGGGCCTTGACGTGCTGCGGATGGACGATGCCGAGGCCGAGGATCTGGCCCGCCGCCCCCTGCCCGACCGCGCGGCCAGCGCCGCCTTCGCCGCCGATCTGGTGGCCCGGGGCGTTGCGAACTGCGTGATCCTGGCCCGCGGGGCCGAGGGCTCGGTCCTCGCCGACCGCGACGGCACCCGCCTCTTCGCCCCCGCCGCCCCCGTGCCCGTGGTCAGCAAGGTGGGCGCGGGCGACAGTTTCGTTGCGGGCTACGTCCTGACCCGAGCCCGCGGCGGCGATCAGGCCGACGCCCTCTCGACCGGCGTCGCCGCCGCCAGTGCCGCCGTGATGACCAAGGGCACGGAACTCTGCCGCCCCGACGATGTCGCGCGCCTGCGGCCGCTCTGCCAGGCCAAGGCGATCTGACCCGGCCTGCCCTTCCTCTTGATCCAAATACCCCGGGGTCCGGGGCAGCGCCCCGGGGCTCTCGGCGCGCGCCCGCTCAGCCGCGGTCGCGCCAGCGGTTGACCATCGGATAGCGCCGGTCCAGCCAGAAGGCGCGCGTGGTCAGCCGCACCCCGGGCGCGGCCTGGAACCGCTTCCATTCCGCGCCGTAAAGCAGCGCCTCGACCCGCTCGACCGTGGCCCGCTCGAACCCCAGCGCCACCAGATCGGCCACCGCGGCGTCGCGCTCGACCAGGCCCTCCAGGATCGCATCCAGCACCGGATAGGGCGGCAGGCTGTCCTCGTCCCGCTGGTCCGGGCGCAATTCGGCGCTGGGGGGCTTGTCGATCACCCGGGGCGGGATCACCGCGCCCGCGGGCCCCCGCATCCAGGGCCGGTGATGGGCATTGCGCCAGCGGCAGGTCTCGAACACGCGGGTCTTGTACAGGTCCTTGATCGGATTGAACCCGCCGTTCATGTCGCCATAGATCGTGCAATAGCCCACGGCCACCTCGGACTTGTTGCCCGTGGTCAGTAGCATCTCGCCGAACCGGTTCGACACCGCCATCAGCAGCAGCCCGCGCAGCCGGCTCTGGATGTTCTCCTCGGTCACGCCGGGCGGGGTGCCTGCGAACAGCGGCGCCAGCGCGCGGGCCACCGCCGCGCGCGGCCCCTCGATCCCCACCCGGTCCAGCCGGATGCCCAGCGTCCCGGCCACGGCCGCGGCATCCTCGAGCGACTCGGGACTGGTATATTCCGACGGCAGCATCACCCCGCGCACGTTGTCAGGGCCCAGCGCATCGGCCGCGATCGCCGCAACCAGCGCCGAATCGACCCCGCCCGACAGGCCCAGCACCACCCGCGAAAAGCCCGACTTGACCAGATAGTCGCGCGTGCCCGTCACCATGGCGCGATAATCGGCCTCGACCGGCCCGGGCAGCGGCGCCAGATCGCCGGGCCGGGCGCGCCAGCCCTCGGGCGTTTCGTCGAAGATCACCTCGGCCAGCGCCTCGTCGAACGCGGGCAGCTGCAGCGCCAGCCCGCCGCCGGGATTCAGCACGAAGCTCGCGCCGTCGAACACCTGGTCGTCCTGCCCGCCCGTCATGTTCAGATAGACCAGCGGCAGCCCCGTCTCGACCGCGCGGGCCACCATCAGGCCCTGGCGCAGGTCCTGCTTGCCGCGGTGATAGGGCGAGCCGTTGGGCACCAGCAGGATTTCCGCCCCCGTCTCGGCCAGGGTCTCGGCCACGTCGGGGTGCCAGCTGTCCTCGCAGATCGGCACGCCGATGCGCAGCGGCCCCAGCCGCACCGGGCCGAGGGGCGGCTCTATAACGGCTGGGCGGTGCTGCAGGGCGGGCGGCCGCGTCCTGGAAGGCGGGCTTCAGGATCAGGTCCTGCGGCTGATAGCCGGTCAGGAACATCTCGGGGAAGGCGATCATGTCCGCCCCCGCGGCGCGCGCCTGCGCCCAGGCGTCGCGGGCGCGGGCGGCATTGCCCGCCAGGTCGCCCACCACCGGGTTCAGCTGCGCCAGCATCAGGCGAAAGGTGGCGGGCATCGGCCTCTCCGTCACAGGTCTGCCCAGCGGGTTCTAGCAGGTTGTCCGGGCTTGGAAAGCCGATTGGCTTGCCCTGCCCCGCGCCGAACCTTACCCTCTGGCGCAAACAGGCAGGGGGCTGGGCGATGGCGCAGGCATCGGGCAAGGGGATCGCAGGGCATCTGGCCGCGGGCGCGCTGGCGCTGGCGCTGGCCGCGGGGTCGGCCGCCGCCCAGTCGGACCAGGTGGTGACCAAGCAGTATGACGACGGCAGCGTCTACGAAGGCACCTTCCTGGACGGCCGTCAGCACGGCACCGGCACCTACCGTCTGCCCAATGGCTATGAATACACCGGCGACTGGCAGATGGGCGAAATCCGCGGCCAGGGCCGGGCGCGCTTTCCCAACGGGTCGGTCTATGTGGGCAGCTTTGCCGCCGGCAAACCCGAGGGGCAGGGCAGCATCACCTTTGCCGACGGCGGCACCTATGACGGCGACTGGCGCGACGGCGCGATGACGGGCCAGGGCACCGCGGCCTATGCCAACGGCACCACCTATGTGGGCGGCTTCCTGAACGGCATCCACCACGGCCGCGGCGTGCTGACGGCGCCGGGCGGCTATGTCTATGACGGCGACTGGGTCCAGGGCGTCAAGGAAGGCCAGGGCCGCATCACCTATGGCGACGGCACGGTCTATGAGGGCGGGCTGCTGCGCGGGCAGCGATCGGGCCGCGGCCTGCTGACCATGCCCGACGGGCTGACCTATGACGGCGACTGGGCCGAGGGCCAGATCAATGGCCAGGGCCGGCTGACCCAGCCCAATGGCGATGTCTACGAAGGCGGCTTCGTCAACGGCGAACGCGCGGGCCGCGGCAAGGTCACCCATGCCAACGGCGACACCTACGAAGGCGACTTCGCCGCCGACCGCCGCCAGGGCAAGGGCGTCTTCCGCGCCGCCGACGGCTTTGTCTACGACGGCGACTGGGTCGCCGGCCGGATGGAGGGGACGGGCACCGTCACCTATCCCGACGGCGCGGTCTACACCGGCCAGATGGCCGCCGACCAGCCGCAGGGCCGCGGCGCCATCACCTATCCCGACGGGTCCACCTATGACGGCGACTGGGTCGCGGGCGTGCCAGAGGGCCGCGGCCGCGCGGTCTATGCCAACGGCCTGGTCTACGAAGGCGACTTCGCCGACTCGAAACCCAACGGCCGCGGCGTGATGACCTATCCCGACGGCTACCGCTATGACGGCGACTGGCAGGACGGCCAGCGCCACGGCCAGGGCACCGCCACCTATGCCGACGGCACGGTCTATACCGGCCAGTTCGTGCTGGGCCAGCGCGAGGGCAAGGGCCAGATCACCATGCCCGACGGCTTCCGCTACAGCGGCGACTGGAAGGCGGGCGAGATCGACGGCCAGGGCATCGCCACCTATGCCAATGGCGATGTCTACGAAGGCGCCTTCCGCGCCGGCCGCCGCCAGGGCCAGGGCGTCATGCGCTATGCCACGGGTCAGGAAAGCGCGGGCAACTGGGTCGAAGGCGTGCTGACCGCCCCGCCCGCATCCGGGGCCCCCGCCGAGGCCGCCC
>JACXUX010000336.1 GCA_014763725.1 Rhodobacterales bacterium | reverse complement strand
CCCGATGACCCAGCCCTTCCCCCCCAGCTACTATGCCGCATCCGCCCCCGATCCGGGGCCCTACCCTGCGCTGGACGGGTCGGTCACGGCCGATGTGGCGGTGATGGGCGGCGGCTTCACCGGCATCAATGCAGCGATCGAGCTGGCCCAGCGCGGCCTGTCGGTGGTGGTGGTGGAAGAAAACCGCGTAGGCTGGGGCGCGTCGGGGCGCAACGGCGGGCAGGTCACCGGGTCGCTGTCGGGCGACCGGGCGATGGCGCGGGAATTCCGCCGCAGCCTGGACCAGGCGACCGACGATTACATCTGGTCGCTGCGCTGGCGCGGGCATGACATCATCCGCAACCGCGTGGCGCGCCACGGCATCGACTGCGACCTGAAGCACGGCCATGCCCAGACCGCCATGACCCCCGCCCATGTGGCCGAACTGCGCGCCATGCTGGCCACCGCGCAAGACCGCGGCATGGGCGACGCGGTCGAATGGGTCGAAGGCGCAGAGATGCGCGCGCTGCTGGACAGCCCGCTGTATCTGGCCGCGCTGGTCAACCGGCGCAACATGCACCTGCATCCGCTGAAGCTGGTGCGGGGCGAGGCCGCGGCCGCCGTGTCGCTGGGTGTCCGCATCTTCGAGGGCACTCCCGTCACCGACATCGACCTGACGGCCCCGGCGCTGGTCACCCCGCGCGGACGGGTGCAGGCCCGGACGCTGCTGCTGGCTGGCAACGCCTATCACCGGCTGGCGCGCGGGCCGATGCGGGGGGCGCTGTTTCCCGCCGCGCTGGGGATCGTGGCCACCGAACCGCTGGACGAGGCGACGGCCCGCGCCCTCAACCCCCGGGACCTGGCGGTCTACGACAACCGCTTCGTGCTGGACTATCACCGCCTGTCGGCCGACCGGCGGCTGATCTTCGGCGGCGGCACCAACTATTCCGGCCGCCCCAGCGCCGACATCGCGGCCGAGCTGCGCCCCGCGATCGAGGCGACCTTCCCCCGGCTGCGCGGCGTGGCGATCGACTACCAGTGGTCGGGCCAGGCGGGCATCATCGTCAACCGCATCCCGATGCTGGGCAAGCTGGCGCCCGAGGTGTTCTATGCCCAAGGCTATTCCGGTCACGGCATCGCCACCAGCCATATCCTGGCGGAAATCCTGGGCCAGGCGATCACCGGCCACATGGGCGAATTCGACACCTTCGCCCAGGTGCGCCACCTGCGCCTGCCGCTGGGCGAATGGGCGGGCCAGCAGGCCATGGCGCTGGGGATGTGGTATTTCCGCCTGCGCGAACGGCTGCGCTGAACGCGGGCGGGATCGGGGCCGGGGGCGGCCCCCCGGCCGGGCGCCCTAGCTGCCGTGGACCAGCCAGGTGATCCGGCGCACCGCGACGCGGCGGTTGCGTTCCTCGGCGGCCTCGGTCGCGATCTTCAGCTGGCTTTCGCCATAGCCCTGGACCACCATGTTCTCGGCCGGCACGCCAAAGAACTGGGTCAGCGCCAGCGCCACCGATTCCGCCCGCCGGTCCGACAGCGCCAGGTTCAGCGCCGCGCCCCCGGTGGCATCGGTATGCCCCTCGATCAGGAAGATCTCGGACGGGTCCTCGGCGATCAGGTTCTGCATCAGCCGGCCCAGCGCCAGCAGCTTGCCCGCCTCGTCCGGGCGGATGGCGGCCGATCCGGTGGCAAAGGTGATCGGGTCGCCCGACAGTTCGGGCGCCAGCCGCCGCAGTTCGGGCACCGTGCGCACCTGCGCCAGGCTGAAGCTGCGGCCCAGATCCAGGCGCGAGGCTTCGTCCAGCAGCGCCCGCACCAGCGCGGGGTCGGTCCCGGATTCCAGCGTCAACCCGGTCACCTGCGGTTCGGGCAGGCGCGACACCTGCACCGGCGCGACGGGCTGAGTGTCGTCGATCAGCGCGACGCGGCTGCCGTCGGCGTTTACCCGTTCGCGCCAGATCACGCGGCCGGTGGCATCGCGCACCGTCTCGATCCGGCTGCCATCGGCGCGGGTCAGCGTGGTCAGGGTCGACCCGTCGGCATAGCGCACGGTCTTTTCGGTATCGCCCGCGGCGCGCAGATGGGCGTTGTCGTCCTTCAGCACGGCCAGGTCGCCCTGGGCGTCCTGGACCACCACGCGGTCGCCGGAATTGGCGACGACGCGGTTGTCGCCCACCAGCATGCCGACAGCCACGGCGCCCAGCGCCAGAAGGCCCGCCTTTTCCAGGTCGGACAGGCCGCCGTCCTTGTTCTTTTTCGCCTTGGCCTCATCCGCCGTGGGTGCGGCGGTGGTCAGGGCGGTGCCGAAATCCTCGGTCGCGGTGCGGGCCTGATCCTCGGTCAGGATGGATTCGGTCTCGGCCACCGGGGCGGGGGTGTCGGTGGCGGCCGCGGCCCCCAGCGCCGCGGCAATCGCCGCGGGCAGCAGGGGCGAGGTATCCTCGGCCGCCTGTTCGCCCGGGGCGGGGGCCAGCGCGCTGTTCAGCGTCTCCAGCGCCGCGGCCACCTCGGGCGTGGCCAGCAGGTCCTTCAGCCCCTGGGACTCGGCCTGTTCGGCGGCGACGGCGGCGGCGGCCAGCGCCTCTTCGGCGCGGGCAAAGCGGGCGCAGCCCTTGGCCGTCGGGTCGGCCTGGCAGGCCGCAGCCGTGTCCAGCAGCCGCTTGCAGCCCTTGCCCGCGGGGTCGGCGCGGCAGGCGCCCAGCCGCTCGATCAGCGCGGCGGGGATGGGGGCGTCTTCGTCCGCAGGATCCTGCGCCGGCGGTTCGGCGGCGGCGACGGGGGCAGGT
>JACXUX010000335.1 GCA_014763725.1 Rhodobacterales bacterium | reverse complement strand
TCCTCGGCCACCGTGGGGAAAAGGATCTGATGGTCGGGGTTCTGGAACAGGATGCCTGCCCGCGCCAGCATCGCCCGGCGGTCGCCAGTGGGGTCGATCCCGTCGATCCGGACCCGCCCCGAGGTCGGCGCGACCAGCCCTGCGATCACGCGCAGAAGCGAGGTCTTGCCCGAGCCGTTGCGCCCGACGATGCCGACCCGCCGCTCGGTCAGGTGCAGCGACAGGCCGGACAGGATCTCCCGTCCGGTCAGCCGCAGCCCGACATCCTCAAGGCGCACCCCGTCCATGCGGCCCCATAGCGCGGGGCCGCGAGGGGGGCAACGCCCTATCAGGCCGCCCGCGCCGCGGCGACCGAATCCTCGAGTATGTCCATCGCCTCGGCGAAATGCGCATCCGGAATGGTGATCGGCGCCAGGAACCGGATCACGTTGCCATAGACTCCGCAGGTCAGCAGGATCAGCCCGCGCTTCTGCGCCTCGGCCCGCACCCGCGCGGCAAAGCCCGCATCCGGCGCGCCGCTGGCCGGGTCGGCGAATTCCGCCGCCACCATGAAGCCGGGGCCCCGCACCTCGGCGATCTCGGGCGCCTGGGCGCGGATCGCCTCCAGCCGCTGGCGCAGCCGGCTGCCCAGTTCGTTGGCCCGCGCGCAGAGATCCTCTTCCTCGATCACGTCCAGCACGGCATGGGCCGCGGCGATGCCCAGCGGGTTGCCGGCATAGGTCCCGCCCAGGCCCCCGGGGTTCGCGGCATCCATCAGATCGGCCCGCCCGGTCACCGCGGCCAGCGGCAGGCCGCCCGCCAGCCCCTTGGCCATGGTCACCAGATCGGCCGCCAGGCCATGGGCCTGCATGGCGAACAGATGCCCGGTGCGGGCAAAGCCGGTCTGCACCTCATCCGCGATCATCACCATGCCGTGGCGGTCGCACAGCGCCCGGATCGCGCGGATCAGCTCGGTCGGCGCGGGATAGAAGCCGCCCTCGCCCTGCACGGGTTCAAAGATCACCGCCGCCACCCGGGCCGGGTCCAGATCGGCCTTGAACAGCTTTTCCACCGCGGCCATGGCGTCCTCGGTCGTCACGCCATGCAGCGCCATGGGGAAGGGCACATGATACACATCCGGCATCATCTGGCCGAAGCCCTTCTTGTAGGGCTCGACCTTGCCCGTCAGGCTCATCCCCATGAAGGTGCGGCCGTGGAACCCGCCGCCAAAGGCGATCACCGCGTTGCGCCCGGTGGCGATGCGGGCGATCTTGACGGCATTCTCGCAGGCCTCGGCGCCGGTGGTGACGAAGATCGTCTTCTTGGCGAAATCGCCCGGCACCTTCTCGTTCAGCCGCTCGGCCAGGCGGATATAGGGTTCATAGGGCATCACCTGGTGGCAGGTGTGGGTGAACCGTTCCAGCTGCGCCTGCACGGCGGCCATCACGCGCGGGTGGCGGTGGCCGGTGTTGACCACCGCGATGCCCGCGGCAAAGTCGATGTAGCGGTTGCCCTCGACATCCCAGACCTCGGCGTTCAGCGCGCGGTCGGCATAGATCTGGGTGGTCATGCCCACACCGCGGGAAATGGCCTCGTCCCGGCGGCGGGCGACATCGGCGTTCAGCATGGCGCTCTCCTGTCTCTCTGCGGGCATGACACACCGGCCGGGCGCCAAGCGCAACGGCAAAGCCGACGCAATCCGGTCTGCGCGCGGCAGGCAAGGTGAACGCGACGGGGCCTGCGAATCGGGGCGGCGACGGGGCCGCCGCAAGATCTGGATTTGGACGGCGGGCGCGCCCCACATCCTGTGGTTTCCTGGGCTGCGGGACGATTCACGGCGCATTAACCCTTGGCCCCGATGCTGACCCTGCGAATGAGGCGAGGTTGCGATGGCTGAAGGTTTGGCTTCTTTCCACACACCCTTCACCCCACCCACCACGGAAGAAGACAGATTGTCGTGGCTTCGTCTCATTCGCTCCCGCCGGGTGGGGGCGGTCACCTTTCACCGGCTGATGGCCGAACATGGCAGCGCGCAGGCGGCGCTGGCGGCGCTGCCCGCGGTGGCGGCCGCCGCGGGGGTGGACGGCTATGAACCCTGTCCGCCCGGTGTGGCGCGGGCCGAACTGGCCGCGGGCCAGCGGGCGGGGGCGCGGCTGCTGTTCTGGGGCGCGCCCGATTATCCCGCCGCCCTGATGGACCTGCCCGATGCGCCGCCCGTGCTGTGGTGCCGCGGCCGGGCCGAGCTGCTGGCGCGCCCGATGGTGGCGCTGGTGGGGGCGCGCAATGCCTCGTCGCTGGGCATCCGCATGGCCCGCCGCCTGGGCGAGGGGCTGGGCGAGGCCGGCTATGTCGTCGTCTCGGGCCTGGCGCGCGGCATCGACGCCGAGGCGCATGCCGCGGCCCTGCACCACGGCACGCTGGGCGTGCAGGCGGGCGGCGTCGATGTCGTCTACCCCGAGGAAAACCTGCAGCTGGTGACCGAAATCGGCAGCCGCGGCGCGCTGGTGTCCGAACATCCGCCGGGGATGGAGCCCCAGGCGCGGCATTTCCCGATGCGCAACCGCATCGTCTCGGGCCTGGCCCGCGCCGTGGTGGTGGTCGAGGCCGCGGCGCGATCGGGCAGCCTGATCACCGCGCGCACCGCGCTGGATCAGGGGCGTGAGGTGATGGCCGTGCCCGGCCACCCGATGGACGGCCGCGCCGAGGGCTGCCTGCAGCTGATCCGCGACGGTGCCGTGCTGATCCGCCACGCCCGGGACGTGATCGAGGCGCTGGGCCCCGCCCCCAACCTGCC
>JACXUX010000058.1 GCA_014763725.1 Rhodobacterales bacterium | reverse complement strand
GCCCAGGCTGCCCTCGGATTCCCAGAACCGCGGCGCGAACCGTCGGCCCACCCGCCCCCGCCCGGTCAGAAAGCGGAACAGGCTGCGCCCCTCGTTCGAGATCGGGAAGCGCACCCCGGTCGCTGTGTAAAGCCTGCCCAGACGTTCCTTCAACTCGCGCGCATCGGGCGAGATCTTGCGCGCGAACAGATAGTCCTGGCTGATCAGCAGGTCATAGTGGTCGTTGTGAAAGTTCACCGGCATCCCGTAGTCGGTGAACATCAGGAAGGTCAGCGTGCGGGTGCGGATCTGCGCCTCGGGCACCAGATGGCGCACCAGCGTCTGGAAAAAGGTCTCGTCCGGGATCCAGGTCGTGCGGAAGAACCGCGTCACATCGGGGCGCGCGCGCAGGAATTCCAGGATCGCCTCGATCGTGGCGCGTCGCAGGCACCACCACTGGCTGCCGATCTGGATCTGCAGGTCGGCCGGCACCCGGCGCCGCAGGCCCAGCCGCTTCTGCCAGTCCAGCGACCGGTAGAACCAGGTCTTGTGGCTGCGTTCGTTGAACCAGTGGCGGTAGATCAGCCGTTCTTCCTTGATGCCGGTCTTGATCCAGTCGCTGGTGAAGAAGTCGAAGCTTTCGATGTAGTCCGCTTCCTCGCGGTCCAGGAAGGCATGGGCATATTCGGCCGACTTGATCGACATGCAGTCGCCCGACAGCATGTAGAAATGCGTGGCGCGCGGAAAGGCGTCGACCGCGGCGCGCACGGCCTCGAGCGTGGCGGCCACCAGGCTCCATTCCCCCCAGCCGCAGCGCAGCCGCCGGCGGGCAAAGGTCACGCCGGGGTTGTCCGCCAGCGCGGCGCGGATCTTCTGATAGTCGGCGGGGCCGGCGTTGGCGTCGAAGTGGATCGCCATGTAGTCGCCCGCCGCGGTCAGCCGTTCGGCCTGGGCGATGATCGCCTCGGGGTCCTTGTGGCACAGAAGGATGTAGGCGATCCTTGCCATCGTCGATACGTTCCGCCCCCGTTCCGCGCCATTGTTTCCTAAAGGGATTCATCGGTCATTGAAAAGCCGGGATGCGTCTGTTTTCCTGCGTCCGTTGCACTGCGGACGATGAGGGGCAGAATGTCGTTTCCCGGAACCTGGATGACCGAAAGCGAAAGCCTGGTCTATCGCGTCGTTCCCAAGTGCGCCTGTTCGACCATCGGGCAGATCATGTTCTACTCGGACCATGGCCGCTTCTTCGACGGCGACATCCACGATGCGACCCAGGGCCTGCACAAATGGTCGATGGAGGCCAGCCAGCCGCTGATCCGCGCCAACGTCAAGGCGCACAAGAGCCTGGCCTTCACCTGCGTGCGCAACCCCTATGCGCGCATCCTGTCCAGCTTCTTCGACAAGATCTGCGGCATCCAGCGCAATGGCCGGCGCTATCGCGGCAACCTGGTGCCCATGCTGATGCAGAAATACGGCGTCGAGGTGGGCGGCCCCGAGGGCCGCGACGACTTCGACCAGATCGCCAGCTTCCGCCGGTTCCTGCTGTTCGCGCGCGACACCATCCGCTGGAAGAAGCCGATGGAACCCGACATCCACTGGTCGGCCATGTCGGGGCATATCTCGACCTTCATCCTCAACGGCGGGCGCTACGACCGCATCTTCCATACCGAACGGTTCAACGACGGCATGCAGCGCGTGCTGGATGCGGTGCAGACGCCGCACCCGGTCGATCTGGCGAAGATCCCCCGCTTCAACGAAAGCGAGGGCCACGGGCCGCGGCGCGCCCACCCCGTCAGCGCCTATTTCGACGACCTGTCGCGGCACCTGATGTGGGAAATCTACCGCAAGGATTTCCAGATCTTCCGCTACGACTTTGACGACCCCGACAACAAGCTGCCGCTGGCCGAGGTCGACCTGGACGAGGTTCACGCCAAGCTGGGCGAGTGACCCGCGGCATGTGAAGATTTCATGAAATCGCGCCGGTGTTGATCCAGATCGAACGGGCCGGCCCCGATTCGCAATAGCGTGGGGCATCCGACCAGCCCGAGGTGCCCCATGAATGCCCCCGCCTTCGACCCGGTTCCCGTGCATCACCCCGTTGTCCGCAACCTGCCCCCGCTGATCGAGGTGCGGGGCCTCGACCTGTGGTATGGCGCGCGTCAGGCGCTGCACCACGTCGACCTCGACCTGTTCCCGGCCGAGATCCTGGCCTTCATCGGCCCCTCGGGCTGCGGCAAGACCACGATGCTCAAGGTGCTGAACCGCATGCATGACGAGGTGCGCGACCTGCAGCTGAAGGGCCGCGTGCTGATGCATGGCCAGGACATCTATGCCCCCGACGTCGACCCGCCGCTGCACCGCCGCCGGTTCGGCTGGGTGGCGCAGCGGCCCGATCCGTTTCCGCTGTCGATCTATGACAACGTGGCCTATGGCCCCTCGATCCACGGGCTGACGGCCAATGCCGCCGAACTGGCGGACCATGTGGAAAAGTGCCTGCGCCGCGCCGATCTGTGGGATGAGGTCAAGGACGACCTGCACCGCAAGACCGGGCTCGACCTGTCGCTGGGCCAGCAGCAGCGGCTGTGCATCGCGCGGGCGCTGTCCAACAAGCCCGAGGTGCTGCTGATGGACGAACCGACCGGCTCGATCGACCCGATCGCCACCGAACGGGTGGAACGGCTGCTGCTGGACCTGAAGGCCGATCACGCCATCGTGCTGATCACCCATTCCATGGCCGAGGCGCGGCGCATCGCCGACCGGGTGGCGGTGTTCCACATGGGGTGGCTGGTCGAATCCGGACCGGCCGCCGTCGTGTTCGACCGGCCCGCCACGCCCGAGGCGCGGGCCTTCCTGGCGGGACGCACCGGCTGACCCGCGGCAGCGGCGGGCGCCGAGCGTCCCCCCGCGGGGACGACGAGGCGCCCGCCCCCGCCTGTCAGATCAGCCCCTCGGCCGCGAACAGCGCCCGCAGGTCCGCCTCGGGCCGGGCGCCGACATGGCCGATCACCTCGGCCGCGGCCACGCAGCCCATCCGCCCGCAGGTCATCAGGTCGCGCCCGGTGGCCAGCCCGAACAGGAAGCCCGCGGCGAACTGGTCGCCCGCGCCCGTGGCATCGACGGGCGTGACCGCCCGCACCGGGACGATCGCCTGTTCCGCGCCGCGCTGGACGATCACGTCATGCCCCGACCGGGTGCAGACCACCAGCCCGGCATCCGCCGCCGCCTGTTCCAGCGCCGCCGACAGATCCGCCTGATAGAGCGAGCACCATTCGTGTTCGTTGCCGATCACATAGTCCAGCTCGCGCACCAGACGGCGAAAGTCGTCGCGGTGGCGGTCGACGCAGAACGGATCGCTGAGCGCGATGCCCGCCATGCCCCCGCCCGCCCGGCACAGCTGCGCCGCGCGTTCAAAGGCCGCCTTGCCCCTGGGCTTGTCATAGAGATAGCCCTCCAGGAACAGGATGCCCGCGCCGCACGCCACCGCATCGGCCACATCCTCGGGGCCCAGTTCGCTGGAAATGCCCAGATAGGTGTTCATCGACCGTTCGCCGTCGGGCGCCACGAAGATCATCGACCGCGACGTGGGCAGCTCGCCCCCCGGCACCGGCGGGTTGACGAAATCGGTGCCGTTCGCGGCCATGCTGTCGGCATAGAACCGGCCCAGCGCATCGTCATGCACCCGCCCGATGAAGGCGGTGCTCAGCCCCAGGTTCCCGATCCCCGCCAGCGTGTTGGCCACCGACCCGCCGGGCGCCTGCACGCGGTCCTTCATCGCGGCATAGAGCAGCTCGCCCCGTTCGCGTTCGACCAGCTGCATGATGCCCTTGGTGATTCCCATCAGCTCCAGAAAGCTGTCGTCGGCGGGGCTGAAGACATCGACGATGGCATTGCCGATGCCGACGACCTGATAGGGCTTCATGCGGTCTTTTCCTCGAACTGACAAAGGTCTGAAATCAGGCAGTCGGCGCAGCGCGGCTTGCGCGCGGTGCAGGTATAGCGGCCGTGCAGGATCAGCCAGTGATGGGCATGGGTCTGGAACTCGACGGGCACATTGTCCTCGATCGCGCGTTCCACCGTCTCGACATCGCGGCCGGGGCAGATGCCGGTGCGGTTGCCCACGCGGAAGATGTGGGTGTCGACCGCCTGCGCGGGGAAATGCCACCACATCGACAGCACCACATTGGCCGTCTTGCGCCCCACCCCGGGCAGCGACTGCAGCGCCGCGCGCGACGACGGCACCTCGCCGCCATAGTCGTCGACCAGGATCCGGCTCAGCCGCATCACGTTGCGGGCCTTGTTGCGGAACAGGCCGATCGTCCTGATATGGTCGATCAGCCCCTCTTCGCCCAGGGCCAGCATCTTTTCGGGCGTGTCGGCCACGGCGAACAGCCCGCGGGTGGCGCGGTTCACGCCCACATCGGTGGCCTGCGCCGACAGCGCCACCGCCACCAGCAGGGTGAAGGCGTTGGTATGGTCCAGCTCGCCCTTCGGCTCCGGCTCGCGGGCGCGGAACCGGGTGAAGATCTCCTTCATCGCGTGATAGGGCAGCTGACGGGCCATGCCGGCCTTGTGCCAAGTTGCGCGGGCGCGGGCAAGCATCCCGCAACATCCGGGTCGCGGCGGGGCGTCGCGGCGCCTATCCTGGACCCGCTGATCCCCCGGAAGGCCGCCATGACCGACGATCCCGCCCCCGCCTATCACTATGCCGTCATCGCCCGCGCGATCGCCGAGATCGACGCCGCAGGCCCCGGCCTGACGCTGGACCGGCTGGCCGCGCGCATGGGGATGAGTGCGGCGCATTTCCAGCGCGTGTTCTCGCACTGGGTGGGGGTCAGCCCGAAACGCTATCAGCAGTATCTGACGCTGGACCTGGCGCGCCGCCTGCTGGCCGACCGGCATACGGTGCTGGACACGGCACTGGCCGCGGGCCTGTCGGGGACGGGGCGGCTGCACGACCTGTTCCTGCGGTGGGAGGCGATGAGACCCGGCGACTATGCCCGCGGCGGGGCGGAGCTGGTGATCCGCCACGGCTGGTTCGACAGCCCCTTCGGCCCGGCGCTGGTCATGGGCACCGACCGCGGGCTTTGCGGCATCGGGTTCGCCGCCGAAACGGGGTGCCGGGCCACGCTGGACGACCTGCGCGCGCGCTGGCCGAACGCCACCCATCTGGCCGATGCGGCGCCGCTGCAGCCCTGGGCGCAGGCGGCCTTTGGCCTGCGGACCAACGACGACCGGCCGCTGACGCTGATCGGCGCGCCGTTCCAGATCAAGGTCTGGGAGGCGCTGCTGCACATCCCCCCCGGCCAGGTCTGCACCTATTCCGATCTGGCCCGCGCCATCGGCCATCCCACGGCCACCCGCGCCGTGGGCACGGCCGTGGGGCGCAACCCCATCGGTTGGCTGATCCCCTGCCACCGCGTGCTGCGCCGCGACGGGGGCCTGGGCGGCTATCACTGGGGCCTGCCCGTGAAACGCGCCATGCTGGGGTGGGAGGCGGCGCGCGCCGATGCCGCCGACGGCGCCGTGGCCGCCCGCTGATGGGCGGAAAGCTGCCTGCGGGCCGTGGGGGCTGTCGGCGACCGCCCCGCGGGTGCTATGCTGGCGCCATCCCCCGCAGCGGGGCATGAAGCAAAGAGGCAGCAGAGATGACGATGAAGACCCCCCTGATCCTGGCGCTGGCCTCGGTCACCGCGCTGACCGCCTGCGACCCGTCCACCACCGGCGGGCGTGACCGCGCCACCACCGGCGCCATCGCGGGTGCCGCGATCGGCGGCATCCTGGGCGCGGCCAGCGGCGACAAGGACAAGCTGGGCAAGGCCGTGATCGGCGCGGGCGTGGGCGCGGTGCTGGGGGCGGCGGTGGGCGCCTCGCTGGATGCCCAGGCGCAGGACCTGGAACGGTCCATCGGCGATGACCGGGTGCGCATCGTCAACACCGGGTCGGAACTGATCGTGACCATGCCGCAGGACATCCTGTTCGCGGTGGACAGCGCCGCGCTGCGGTCCGACCTGGTCGCCGACCTGAACGCCGTGGCGCGCAACCTGCAGAAATACCCCGACACCACGGTGCAGGTGGTGGGCCACACCGACAACACCGGCAGCGCCGAATACAACCTGGACCTGTCGCAGCGCCGCGCCGATGCGGTGGCGGCCGAACTGCGGGCGGGCGGTGTGTCGTCCGGCCGGATCGTGGCCTATGGCCGGGGCGAAAGCCAGCCCGTCGCCTCGAACCTCACCGAGGAGGGCCGCGCCCAGAACCGCCGGGTCGAGATCGTGATCCGCCCCATCGCGTGACGCGATCCGCGCGGAACCTGTCGCGGGCCGGCGTCACGGCCTGCGAATTCCCGTTGAGAGTCCGCGGCACTGGTCATATTCCTTGACCAGTAGCCAGAGTCCAGCCGATGCCCTTCCAGAAGGTCCAGTCCGAGAAGCTGTCGCAATCCGTCGTCCGGCAGATCGAGCTGCTGATCCTGCGCGGCATCCTGCGCCCGGGCGAAAGGTTGCCGTCGGAACGCGACCTGTCCGACCGGCTGGGCGTGTCGCGCCCCAGCCTGCGCGATGCCGTGGCCGACCTGCAGGAGAGGGGGCTGCTGGTCAGCCGCGCCGGGTCGGGCATCTTCGTGGCCGAGATGCTGGGATCTGCCTTTTCGCCCGCACTGGTGCAGCTGTTTGCCAGCCATGAAGAGGCGGTCTTCGACTATATCGCGTTTCGCCGCGACATGGAGGGCCTGGCCATCGAACGCGCCGCCCGCGAAGGGTCGGACACCGACCTGAAGGTCGTCGACACCCTGTTCCACAAGATGGTCACCGCGCATCAGAAGCGCGACCCCTCGGATGAGGCCGAGCTGGACGCCCAGTTCCACATGGCCATCGTCGAGGCCAGCCACAACGTCATCATGCTGCACATGATGCGCGCGATGTTCGACCTGCTGCGCGAAGGCGTGTTCTACAACCGCCAGATCATGTTCAAGCAGCGCACGACCCGCGACATGCTGCTGGACCAGCACCGCGCCATCAACGATGCGCTGCAGGCGCGCGACCCGGTCGCGGCGCGGGCAGCGGTGAATGCGCATCTGGACTATGTCGAACGCGCGCTGACCGACCAGCACCGCGCCAAACGGCACGAGGCCGTGGCCCAGCTGCGCTATGAACAGGAACGCGCCCGCTGAAACGACGAAACCCGGCCCTGGGGGCCGGGTTTGCGGGGACTGTCCGTCAGGTCAGTGCAGGCGCGCCTCGACCTGGCCAATGGCCGTGTCGTTCATGGCAGCCGCCCCTTCGGGCGTCATCTGCCGGGCCAGCACGTCGCCCGCGGCGGCCACGGCCACGGCGATGGCACGGTCGCGCACCTCGCGCACCGCGGCGATCTCGGCGGCCTTGATCTGCTCCTCGGCGGCGGCCATGCGGCGCGCGATCGTCTGGGACAGCTCGACCCGGGCCTGGGCGGCGGCGGCCATCGCCTCGTCCCGCGCGGCGGTGACGATGCGGTCGGCCTGGGCATGGACGTCCTTCTGCTTGCGCTCATACTGGGCCAGGATGCTCTGCGCCTCTTCGCGCAGGGCCTTGGCCTCGTCCAGTTCGGCGCGGATCGTCTGGGCCCGCTTGTCCAGAAGCCCGGTCAGCATCGCCGGCACCTTGGCATACAGCAGGATGCCCACGAACACCAGGAAGGCGATCAGCACGATGAAGTTGGTGTTGGACAGGCTTACGAAGGGGCCCGAGGCCGCCATCGCCGGCCCGGCCGCCAGCATCAGGGATAGGGTGATCAGCCGCATCGCTTATCCTTTCAGCCGGGACTGGACGGCCTCGGCCACCACGCCCGCGTCGGCAGTGCCGCCCAGCGCCGCAACCAGCGCCTGAACGGTATCCTGCGCCACTTCGGTCACGGCCCCCATCGCGCCTGCGCGGATCTCGGCGATCGCGCGTTCGGACTCCGCCGCCTTGGCCGCGATCTTGGCATCGGCCTCGGCGGTCGCCGCGTCCAGATCGCGCTGGATGTCGGCCCGCGCCGCGGCCACAATGCGCGCGGCTTCGGTCCGCGCCTTGGCCAGCGCGTCGTTATAGGCCTTTTCCGCCGCCACCGCCTTCAGCTTCAGCTCTTCGGCCGCCGCCAGGTCGTTGGTGATCGTGCCCTTGCGTTCGGCCAGAACGGCGCCGATGCGCGGCAGGGCCACGCGGCTCAGCACCAGGTAGATCACGACCAGCGTGACCAGAAGCCAGAAGATCTGGTTCGGGAAGGTCGTGATGTCGAGCTGCGGCATGCCGACGGCTTCGCCACCGCCGTGGCCCGCCGCCCCCGCCGCCGCGTCATGCGCTTCGGTCGCCATGTCGTTCTCCCAAGGCCATCAATGATTTGGCCGAAGGGGCAGCGCCCCTCCGGCCGAAAGCAGGTGCCCGCGGGATCAGACCGCGAACATCAGCAGCAGGGCGATCAGGAACGAGAAGATGCCCAGGGCTTCGGCGAACGCGATGCCGACGAACAGGTTGGCGGTCTGCGAGGGGGCCGCCGAGGGGTTGCGCAGCGCGCCGGCCAGGAAGTTGGCCGCGATGTTGCCCACGCCGATCCCGGCGCCGCCCAGCCCGAAGGCGGCCAGACCGGCACCGATGTATTTCCCCATTTCCGCGATATCGCCTTCCATGATCCTGTCTCCTTGAGTGTGGAATGGCTGAAGTTTGATCCGACCGTCAGTGATGGGCGTCGCCCACTGCGTCGCGCAGATAGACGCAGGTCAGGATGGTGAACACATAGGCCTGCACCACCGCCACCAGCAGTTCCAGACCGTAGATCGCCGTCACGGCCCCCACCGCAACCGGCGACAGGACGGCCATGCTGGCAAAGCCCGCAAACACCTTGATCACCGCATGCCCGGCCATAAGGTTGCCGGCAAGACGGATCGAATGGCTGACCGGGCGGACGAAGTAGCTGACGACCTCGATCACCGCCAGCACCGGGCGCAGCGGCAGCGGCGCCGAGGTGACCCAGAACATCGCCAGGAACGCCGGGCCCTTGCGCACCAGGCCCAGGATCGTGACGCCCAGGAACACCATCAGCGCCAGCGTCACCGTCACGGCGACATGGCTGGTCGTGGTGAACGACATCGGGATCAGGCCCAGCAGGTTGGCGAACAGGATGAACAGGAACAGCGTCATCACATAGGGGAAGTATCTCACCCCGTCGTGGCCCGCCACATCCTCGACCATGTTGTGGATGAAGCCGTAGATCATCTCGGCCACCGACTGGCTGCGCGACGGAATGATCGCCCGGCGCCGGGTGCCCAGCACCATCACCGCGATCACCGCCAGCGCGGCCAGCGCCAGCCACAGCGTGACATTGGTGATCGAATACCAGTGCACCTCGCCGCCGAACAGCGGCTTGACGATGAACTGGTCCATCGGATGGATCGCAAACCCGCCGCTTTCGCCTTCCGTCGCCACCGTTCAGTCCCCTTCGTCCACGCCGGGCGTCCCGGCCCCGTCCTGTCTCGTCATCTGCCGCGCGGTCTGCAGCATCGTCCGGATGCCCGCCGCAAAGCCCAGCATCACGAAGATGATCATCAGGATGGGGCGTGTGCCGAACAGCTCGTCCAGCCCGTAGCCTAGAGCCAGACCGATCATCATGCCGGTCGTCAGCTCGATCACCATCCGCCAGGCCATCTCGCCCTGGGAAAATCCCTTGCCCGTCACGGCGGCCTGCCGCGGCTCCCCCTTCGCCCGGGCCAGGCGCGCCTCCAGCTCACGCAGCCGCTCGGGATCGGGTTCTTCCGCCATCGGACAGGCCCCCTTGTCGAACGGCGCGACCCTAGGCAGCCAGCCCCCCCGAGTCAAGCCGCCTTCCGCGCTGCGGCATGTTGCGCAAGTTACGGAAAGAAAATGTGTTTATCTATGCCCCGCGCGGCCGTGGCGCGCCGGGGGCCGCCGCGGGCGCCCGCGCCCATGTTCAACCCCGCGGTTGACCGTGCCCCGGCCTTGGGCGCAGATGGGGCATGACCGATGCGCTCGACACCGTCTTTGCGGCCCTCTCCGACCCGACCCGGCGGCGCATCCTGGCGATGCTGCTCGAAGACGACATGGCCGTGACCGATGTCGCCTCGGCCTTTGCCATCTCGCTGGCCGCGATCTCGAAACATCTGCAGACGCTGGCCGCGGCCGGGCTGATCAGCCAGGAACGCCGCGGCCGGGTGATCTGGTGCAAGCTTGAACCCGATGCCCTGCGCCCGGCCGCGGTCTGGATGCAGGGCTTCGGCCTGTTCGACCCGGTCGATCTGGACGGCCTCGAACGCTTCCTGGCCCATGAACTGGCCGATCCCCGCCCCGAAGCGCCCGATCCCCCTTCCTCTTGACCCAAATACCCCGGGGGTCCGGGGGCAGCGCCCCCGGCCGCGGGTCAGGGCGCGAACCATCCGGCATGGATCCGCCGAAGCTCGGCCTTCTGCACCTTGCCCATGGTGTTGCGCGGCAGGGCATCCACCACCACCGCGGCGCGGGGCTGCTTGAACCGCGCCAGCCGGTCGCGGATCGCGGCCAGCGCCGTCTCGGGTTGAAGGTCTGCCCCCGGGCGGCGGGCCAGGACGGCAAAGACCGCCTCGCCCAGGTCGGGGTGGGGCAGGCCGATCACCGCGCTTTCCAGCACGCCCGGCACCTCGTCCAGCGCCATCTCGACCTCGCGCGGATAGACGTTCAGCCCCCCCGTGATCACCAGGTCCTTGGCCCGGCCCACGATCGTCACATAGCCGTCCGCGGAAAGCGTGCCCAGATCGCCGGTGATGAACCAGCCGTCGGGGCGCAGGTCCTCGGCCGTCTTGTCCGGCATCTGCCAGTAGCCCCGGAACACGTTCGGTCCGCGCACCTCGATCATGCCCACGGCGCCGGGGGCGGCCTCGGCCCCGTCCGCCACGATCCGCAGCTCGACCCCCGGCAGCGGCAGGCCCACCGTCCCCGGCCGCCGGTCGCCATCATGGGGGTTCGACGTGTTCATGTTGGTTTCCGTCATCCCGTAGCGTTCCAGGATGCGGTGGCCGGTGCGGGCCTCGAATCCCACATGCGTCTCGGCCAGCAGCGGGGCGGACCCCGACACGAACAGCCGCATGTGCGCGACCAGATCGCGGGTCAGGCGCGGGTCGTCCAGCAGCCGGGTGTAGAAGGTGGGCACCCCCATCATCGCCGTGGCCTGCGGCAGCGCCTCGATCACCCGGTCGGCGTCGAAGCCGGGCAGGAAGATCATCGCCCCGCCGGTCAGCAGGCTGACGTTGCAGGCCACGAACAGCCCGTGGGTGTGAAAGATCGGCAGCGCATGCAGCAGCACGTCGCGGTCGGTGAACCGCCACAGGTCGGCCAGCACCCGGGCATTCGACAGCAGGTTGCCGTGGCTCAGCATCGCGCCCTTGGACCGCCCCGTGGTGCCCGAGGTATACAGGATCGCGGCCAGATCGTCGGACCCGCGCGGCACCGGGTCCACCGTCGCGGGCTGTCCGGCCGCCAGATCGGCCAGGCTGCCCCGGCCCTCGGCGTCCAGCGTCATCAGACCCACCCCCCGCGCGGCCGCCACCGGGGCCAGCGCCGCCTGTGCGGCGGGGTCGCAGATCAGCAGCCGCGGCGTGGCGTTGCCCAGGAAATAGTCCACCTCAACGGGGGTATAGGCGGTGTTCAGCGGCAGGAAGACCGCCCCCGCCGCCACCGCCCCGCCATAGACCGCCAGCGCCATGGGCGACTTGGCCACCTGCACCGCCACCCGGTCGCCCGGGACCACGCCTGACGCCCACAGCGCATGGGCCACCTGCGCGACCAGGGCATGAAACGCATCCGCCGTCACCGCAGGCGCCCCGGGACGGATCAGCAGCGGCCCCCCGCGGCCCGCCAGTGGCGCGAACAATGCATCGAACAGCAGATTGGTCATGACATCCCCCCATGTTGGGCCTGTTGATCGCACGGGGCGCGCGCGCCGCTCAACCCCCAGGCCCCTGCGGACAGGTCAGAAATCGGGGCGCACGCCGGGCAGGTTCAGCGCCGCCATCAGGTCGCGCAGTTCCTGCCGGGCGGCGATGTGGGACAGGGTCACCTGGTCCTCGCCCGCGTCCCGCAGGTCCAGCAGCGTCAGCCCGGGCTGGAAGAGTTCGCGGAAGATCACGCGTTCGGTGAAGCCCGGCGCCACGCGAAAGCCGATGCGGCGGCTCAGATCCTCAAGCGCCGCGCCCACCTTGCGCTTGTTGTGCATGGCCTGGGCGCCCAGGCGGTTGCGCAGCACGATCCAGTCGATGGGCTTCAGCCCCGCCTGGGCGCGCATCTGACGCGCGGCCCAGACCATCTCGGCATAGATCGAGGGGCCGGCGACGCGCCCCGTCTCGGGGTCGGTCCGCGCCAGCAGGTCGAAGTCGACGAAACTGTCGTTCATCGGCGTGATCAGCGTGTCGGCCGCCGAATGCGCCAGCTGGCTGAGCCGGGTATGCGATCCGGGACAGTCGATCAGCAGGAAGTCGACCGCGGGCTCCAGATCTGCCAGCGCGGCCCCCAGCCGGGCATCGGCCGGGTTGGTGCCGGGGGGCAGGTCGGCCGATGCCCGGCTGGGGGCCGCGCTGGCAG
>JACXUX010000334.1 GCA_014763725.1 Rhodobacterales bacterium | reverse complement strand
GCCGGGGGCGGATCGTCGCCGCCGTGTCCGCAGCGGGGGCCGACAGGGTCGCCACTGACAGCGCGGGCGCCTCGGGGCGGGTCAGCGGCCGGGGCGAAACCTCGGGCGGTTCGGCCCGGACGGGGCCGGCCAGAACCAGCGCCGCCACCAGCATCGCCCCGCGCAAGACCGTCACCGCCCGCCTGCCTTTCCGGGGCCACCTGCCGCGATGCGCCCGAAATCGGGGGCGGCGGTGTCCTGTCCCGCCTCGATGATGCCACGTCGGATCGCGCGTGTCCTGGTGAAATAGGCGTGCAGCATGTCGCCGTCGCCCATGCGGATCGCGCGCTGCAGGGCGAACAGTTCCTCGGTGAAGCGGCCCAGGATGTCCAGCGTCGCCTCGCGGTTGGTCAGGAACACGTCGCGCCACATCGTGGGGTCGCTGGCCGCGATGCGGGTGAAGTCGCGGAAACCGCTGGCGGAATACTTGATGACTTCCGAGTTGGAAACCCGCCGCAGGTGGTCGGCCACCCCCACCATCGTATAGGCGATCAGATGCGGCGTGTGGCTGACCACGGCCAGCACCAGGTCGTGATGGGGGGCGTCCATCTCGTCGACGTTGGATCCCATCCCCTCCCACAGGGCGCGCAGGCGGGCGGTGGCCTCGGGCGTCGACTGCTCGGTGGGGGTCAGCAGGCACCAGCGGTTCTGAAACAGCGCGGCAAAGCCCGCGCGCGGCCCGGAATGTTCGGTGCCCGCCAGCGGATGGGCGGGAACGAAGGCCACGCCTTCGGGGATATGCGGGGCCACCGCGTCGATCACCGCCTGCTTGACCGACCCCACGTCGGTCACCGTGACGCCGGGGGCCAGATGCGGCCCGATCTCGGCCGCCAGCGCCGCCATCGCGCCCACGGGCACGGCCAGCACCACAAGATCGGCCCCCTGAACCGCCGCCGCCGCGGTGTCGAAGACGCGGTCGCACAGGCCCAGTTCCAGCGCCGTGGCCCGCGTCTGGGGCGATTTCGCGTGGCCCGTGATTTCCCCGGCCAGCCCCTGCTGCCGCATCGCCAGCGCCATGGACGAGGCGATCAGCCCGATCCCGATCAGCGCAACCCGACGATACAGCACCGCCATCAGCGCTGGCCCTTGAACTGCGCCACGGCATGGGCCACGCGGCGGCAGGCGCTTTCGTCGCCCACGGTGATGCGCAGGCAGCTGGGCAGCTTGTAGCCCGCAACCTGGCGCACGATCAGACCCTGCGCCCTGAGATGCGCGTCGCAGGCCGCGGCCTCGTCCGCATCGGCAAAGCGGGCCAGCACGAAATTCGCCATCGAGGTGTCGGAGGGCACGCCCAGTTCGGCCAGCGCCTCGGCCAGCCAGTGGCGCATGCGGGCATTCTCGGCCCGGCAGCGGGCGACGAAGTCCTGGTCGCGCACTGCGGCCTCGGCCGTGTCCAGTTGGGAATTCGACAGGTTGAAGGGGCCGCGGATGCGGTTCAGCACGTCGATGATGGCCTGCGGGCCATAGCCCCAGCCGATGCGCAGTCCGCCCAGGCCATAGATCTTGGAAAAGGTCCGCGTCATCACCACGTTGCCGCGGGATTCCACCAGCGCCTTGCCGCCGTCGTAGCCGTCGACATATTCGGCATAGGCGCCGTCCAGCACCAGGATCGCCTGGGGCGGCAGCCCCTCGGCCAGGCGGGCCAGTTCGGCCTGGCCCACCATCGTGCCGGTGGGGTTGTTCGGATTGGCGATGAACACCAGTTTCGTGCGCGGCCCGCAGGCGCGCAGGATGGCGTCCACATCGGTCACCCGGTCGCGTTCGGGCGCCTCGACCGGAGTGGCCCCCACCGCCAGCGCCCCGATGCGATACATCAGGAAACCGTGTTCGGTGTGGATCACCTCATCCCCCGGGCCGGCATAGGCCTGGCAGAGGAAGGTCAGGATCTCGTCCGAACCCACGCCGCAGATGATGCGGGCCGGGTCCAGCCCGTGCACCTCGGCGATCGCCTGGCGCAGGGACTGATGGTCGGTGCTGGGATAGCGGTGCAGCTGATGCACGGCGCGGGCATAGGCCTCGCGCGCGCGATCCGAGGGGCCGAAGGGATTCTCGTTCGAGCTGAGCTTGACCACGTTCGACACGCCCGCCACATGGCTTGCCCCGCCCACATACAGGGCGATGTCCATGATGCCGGGCTGCGGGCGGATCGCGTCACTCATTCCAGACCTCCTGACGTTGCGGCCTTCCTAGCCGGGCGGGGACCGCCGCGCCAGTGCCCTTCAGTGATCGGACCGCGCCGAAAGCCAGTCCATCAGCGCCAGAAGCACACCCGAGGCGACAAACGTCAGATGGATCACCGTCAGCCAGAACAGCGCGGTTTCGTCCATCGGCTTGCCGGATTTGCCGATCTCCATGAACTGCTTCAGCAGATGGATGCCCGAGATGGCGACGATCGAGGCGATCAGCTTCATCTTCAGCCCCGAGAAGTCGACCTTGCCCATCCAGTCGGGCCGGTCCTCGACGCTGCCGATGTCCAGCTTGGACACGAAGTTTTCATAGCCCGAGAACAGCACGATCAGCAGCAGGTTCGCCGCCAGCGACAGGTCGATCAGCGTCAGCACGACCAGGATCGCCTGTTCGGCAGACATCGTCAGCACCTGCGGCGCGTAACAGGCCAGCTCGCGCAGGAAGATGACCGACAGCATGGCCAGCGACACGACCAGGCCCAAATGCATCGGCGCCATCAGCTAGCGGCTGGCAAACTGGGCGCGTTCGAACTGCGATTCCAGATTGGGCTTGGTCATGGCGGGCTCCGGGC
>JACXUX010000333.1 GCA_014763725.1 Rhodobacterales bacterium | reverse complement strand
GCGGGGGCGGCGCGGGGGGCGGACCCGCCCATGGCCATCAGCGCGGGGGCCTTGGCCTTCAGCTCCAGCACGATGCGGCTGGCCAGCTTGGCCCCCACCCCGGGCGCGGCCTGCAGGGCGCGGGCATCGCCCAGCGCGATCGCGCGGCCCAGGCCATCCGGCCCCAGCGCGCCCAGCACCGCCAGCGCCACGCGCGGGCCCACGCCCTGGACGGTGACCAGCAGGCGGTGCCAGTCCTTCTCGACCGGGGACAGGAAGCCGAACAGCTGCAGCAGATCCTCGCGCACCAGAAGTTCGGTGTAGAGGGTCGCGGCCTCGCCCTCGGGCGGCAGGGCGGTCAGCGTGCGGTCGCCCACATGGACGACATAGCCCACGCCGCGCACGTCCAGCAGGACGTGATCGGCCGCCTTGTGCGCCACGATCCCCGACAGCCGCCCGATCATCGCGCGGCCCCCGCCCCGGCGCGGGCCAGCGCGGCCTGCAGCCGGCCGGCCGATTGCAGGTGATGGGCATGGCAGATCGCCACGGCCAGCGCATCGGCGGCATCGGGGCCGGCCAGCTGCACGCCGGGCAGATGCAGCCGCACCATGTGGTCGATCTGAACCTTGGCGGCATGGCCCACGCCGACCACCGTCTTCTTGACGGCATTGGGGGCGTATTCGCCCACGGGCAGCCCCGCCTGGGCCGGCACCAGCAGCGCGATGCCGCGGGCCTGGCCCAGTTTCAGCGTGGCCACGGCGTCCTTGTTGACGAAGGTATGTTCGACCGCGGCGCAGTCGGGGGCGTGGCGGGCGACCACCTCGGTCAGCTGGGCGTGCAGGCTGCACAGCCGCCGGGCCAGGTCGCCCTCGCCCGCGTCGGGGGCGGAATGGCAGATGCCGTTGGCGATGTGGCGCAGGCGGGCGCCTGCAACCTCGATCACGCCCCAGCCGAGGTTCCGAAGCCCCGGGTCGATCCCCAGAACGCGCATGCCTGCCCTGCCCTTTTCGACGGTTTTGCAGCTGCCTAGCACGAAACGGGAACATCCGCCAGCCGTTTCGGCCTGCCCGGGGGGCGGGCGCGACCCATGCAGGCGGCGCAAGGGGGCCATGCCCGCCCGGCGATGGACGCTTCGCATGTGCAGCATTATCTGGCGGGCATCGCGCGGCGCTGCCCGCGCAGACGTCAGTTTGTGAAAGGATCACCCCATGGCCGCCTATGAGACGACCCGCCCGGCGCCGTTCGGCGCCATCACCGTGTTCCGTCTGGTCCAGGGCCTGGGCCGCCTGTGGGCCGCCCTGGCGGCCTGGAACGAGGCCCGCGTGACGCGCGCCGCGCTGGAGCGGCTGTCGGACCGCGAGCTGGACGACATCGGCCTGTGCCGCGCCGACATCGAGATGCTGGGCCGCCGCATCTGAGCCGCGGATGCCGCAGCCGATCCGGGGCCGTCCCGCGGGGGCGGCCCGTTTCGTTCGTGCCGGCGTGTCAGGGCAGCAGCCGCTGCAGCCCCCGCGCCAGCGCCAGCGACACGGGATCGGGCTGCATCAGCGCCGCGCCCAGCCGGTCGATGCCGTCGCCCGCGGCCAGCCGGGCCACGCGGTCGGCGTAGCTGTCCTGCCCCACCTCGGCCAGAAGGGCGGCCTTCAACCCGATGCCGCAGCACAGGACAAAGGCCAGCGGGCCCAGCAGCGGTCTACGCCGGCGCGGCGGTGGCGCCAGACGCGACAGGCCCAGCGTGCCCTCGGCCTCAAACGCGCGACCGCGGGCCCGGTCGGCCGAGATGCGCGCCACGCGCTGCTGGAAGTCATGCAGATTTGGATCGGCCATGATGCACCTGTCCCGCGCACAGAGCCCCACCTGAAAGCACCCTCGGCCGGGATTGTGGCATTTTCAGGGCAAGCCGGGCGGAAACGCGGCAAATGCGGCGGAAGTCGCCGGCCGCGCGGTCAGGGCCGGCGGAACACCAGACAGGACCATTCGCCCAGATCCTCGCGCGCCTCGGCCGTCAGGCCCTGGGCGGCATAGGCCTGCGACACGGCCTCGGCCTGGACGACCAGCAGGCCCGACAGGATCACCCGCCCGCCCGGGGCCAGATGCGCCGCCATCGCCGGGGCGAGCTCGATCAGCGGCCCCTTCAGGATATTGGCAAAGATCAGGTCGAAGGGGGCGGCCGCGGCCAGGTCGGGATGGTCGAAGCCCGCGGCCTCGACACAGGCGATGCGGCCTTCAAGGTCGTTGATCGCGACATTGGCAAGCGCCACCTCGACCGCCACCGCGTCGATGTCGCTGGCGATCACGGCCGCCTGCGGAAAGACCCGCGCCGCGGCCATGGCCAGAACGCCGGTGCCGCAGCCGATGTCGGCCACCCGGGCGGGCGCCGCGCCCTGGTCGACCAGCCGGTCGAGCGCGCGCAGACAGCCCAGCGTGGTGCCGTGATGGCCGGTGCCGAAGGCCACCGTCGCCTCGATCTGGAGCCCGATGCGGCCGGGGGGCAGCTTGTCGGCATCGTGGCTGCCGTAGAGGAAGAAGCGCCCCGCCTCGATCGGGTGCAACTCGCGCCGGACATGGGCGACCCAGTCGACCTCGGGCAGTTCCGATATGGCGAAGGGCTCGGCCCCCCAGGCCGCGGCCAGCAGCGCCAGCGCGATGTCGTCGGGCGGATCGGTGAAATAGGCGCCCACCTCCCACCGGCCCGAGCCGTCCTCGATCTCGAACACGCCCACGCCCGCGGGTTCGGGGTCGAGATCCTCGAGCGCCTCGGCCAGCGCCTCGGCGGCCTCTTGCCCGGTCAGGGTAGTCAGCGCGGCATGGGTGGGCATGGG
>JACXUX010000057.1 GCA_014763725.1 Rhodobacterales bacterium | reverse complement strand
GACATAGGGGTCGGCCGGGAGCACCATCAGGCATTCGGGATCGACCAGTTCGCGGTATCGCGCCGCATCGCCGGTCCACAGGCTTTCCTCGAACTCCCAAACGCGCGCGTCTTCCATCCTTCGACTCCTGCTGGTGCTGGTGAACCCGGAAGCGGCCTACGTCTGGGCGCTGACGCGCGACCCCGGCGCGGCCGGCCCGCAGTGGGTGACCGAGGCCGTGG
This sequence comes from Rhodobacterales bacterium, assembly GCA_014763725.1. Lineage (GTDB taxonomy): Bacteria > Pseudomonadota > Alphaproteobacteria > Rhodobacterales > Rhodobacteraceae > JACXUX01. The sequence continues at coordinate 12,369 of JACXUX010000057.1, read as the reverse complement.
CGATCCGCCCGCTGACCGTGACGGTGACGGCCACGGGCACCGTCCAGCCCACGACGCAGGTCGACGTGTCGTCCGAACTGTCGGGCACCGTCGCGGCGGTCGAGGTCGACTACAACGACAGCGTCGAGGCCGGCCAGCCGCTGGCCCGGCTGGACGACACCAAGCTGCGCGCCCAGCTGGCCAATGCCGAGGCCTCTGCCGCCGCCGCCACCGCCCGGCTGGCCCAGGCCGAGGCCACCCTGCGCGAGGCCGAGGCGAACTATCTGACCGAGGCCGAACTGGACCGCCGCGGCGTCTCGACGCAGCGGTCGGTGACGGCCTATGAAACCGCCTTCGCCCAGGCCCGCGCCGCGGTCGACATCGCCCGCGCCGACCTGTCGCTGGCCCAGGCCAACCTGGCGCTGCACCGCGCCGATCTGGCCAAGGCGGTGATCCGGTCGCCCATCCGCGGCGTGGTGCTGGACCGCGCGGTGGACGCAGGCCAGATCGTCGCGGCCTCGCTGCAGGCGCCCACGCTGTTCACCCTGGCCGAGGATCTGGCCCGCATGCAGCTGCAGGTCGACGTGGACGAGGCCGACATCGGCCGCGTCGCCGTGGGCCAGACCGCCAGCTTTACCGTCGACGCCTTCCCCGACCGGGTCTTTCCCGCCACCATCGCCCAGGTGCGATTCGCCCCCGAAACCAGCGACGGCGTGGTGACCTACAAGGCGATCCTGACGGTGGACAACGCCGATCTGGCGCTGCGGCCGGGGATGACGGCCACCGCCACCGTGACCGTGGCGCATCAGGATGCGGCCCTGGTCGTGCCCAATGCCGCGCTGCGCTTCACGCCGCCCGTGGCGGCCGAGGACGAAGGCAGCCGCGGCGGCGGCCTCTTGGGGCTGATCATGCCGCGCGCGCCGGTCCCGGCGCCCCCGCTGGACCCCGGCGCGCCGCGCCAGGTCTGGGTGCTGCGCGACGGCACGCCCGTGGCCGTGCCGGTGACCACGGGCGACACCGACGGGCGGATCACCGCGATCCTGTCGGGCGACCTGGCCCCGGGGGCGGCCGTCATCACCGACCAGGCCGAAACGGACGCGCCATGACCGCGCCCCTGATCGCCTTCCGGTCGGTCAGCCGCGTCTATGGCCGGGGCGAGGCCGAGGTGCGCGCGCTGGACGGCGTGGACCTGACCATCGCGCGCGGCGAATTCGTGGCGATCATGGGCGCCTCGGGGTCGGGCAAGTCGACGGCGATGAACATCATCGGCTGTCTGGACCGGCCCACGGCGGGCCAGCACCTGTTCCAGGGGGTGGATGCGGGCGCGCTGGACCAGGATGCCCGCGCCCTGCTGCGGCGGCATTTCCTGGGCTTCATCTTTCAGGGCTTCAACCTGCTGCCGCGCACCACGGCGCTGGAAAACGTCGAACTGCCGCTGATCTACAAGGGCCTGCCGGCCGCCGAACGGCGCGACCGGGCGCGCGCCGCGCTGGCGCGCGTGGGCCTGTCGGGGCGCGAGGGGCACGATCCCTCGCAGCTGTCGGGCGGCCAGCAGCAGCGCGTGGCCATCGCCCGGGCACTCGCCGGCGATCCGCAGGTGATCCTGGCCGACGAACCCACGGGCAACCTGGACACCCACCGGTCGCGCGAGATCCTGGGCCTGCTGGCGCAACTGAACGCGGATGAGGGGCTGACCATCGTCATGGTCACGCATGAGGACGACATGGCCGCCTTTGCCCGCCGGCTGGTGGTGTTTTCCGATGGCCGGCTGGTGCAGGACGGCCCCGCCGCGGCCGGCGCAGGCGGGGGGGCGCGCTGATGCTTTGGGAAACCGTGAAGCTGGCGCTGCGCACGATCCGGCGCAACATCCTGCGGTCGGTGCTGACGGTGCTGGGCGTGGTGATCGGCGTGGGCGCGGTCATCGCCATGGTGACGGTGGGCCAGGGATCCTCGGCCCGGGTGCAGGCCGATGTCGCCTCGCTGGGCACGAATGTGCTGATCCTGCGGCCGGGCAAGCGGGTGATGGGTCCGGGCACCCGCGACAGCGCCGCCCCCTTTACCCTGCGCGATGCCGAGGCGGTGGGCGACCTGCCCGGGGTGGCGGCGGCGGCGCCCGTCAGTTCCTCCTCGCTGACCGCGGTGTCGGCGGGGGCCAACCGCACCACCCAGATCACCGGCACCACCAGCGCCTATCTGACCGTGGCCAACTGGCGGCTGGCCGCGGGCCGCGCCTTTACCCCGGCCGAGGAAAAGGCCGGTGCCGCGGTTTGCCTGATCGGCAAGACGGTCAGCCAGACGCTGTTCGGCACCGGCGATCCCCTGGGCGAGACGCTGCGCCTGCGCACGCTGTCCTGCACCGTCGTGGGGCTGTTGCAGCCCAAGGGCGCGACCAGCTTCGGCCAGGACCGGGACGACCAGATCATGATGCCGATCCGCACGCTGCAGCGGCGCATCCTGGGCACGTCGGACGTGGCCACGATCATGGTCGCCCTGCGCGACGACGTGTCGACCGCCTCCGGCATCCGCGACATCGAGGCGCTGATGCGCGAACGCCGCCGCCTGCCCGCGGCCGAGGAGAACGACTTCAGCGTCACCGACATGAAGGAGATCGCCTCGATGCTGACCGGCATCAACACGGTGCTGACGGGGCTTCTGTCCTCGGTCGCGGCGGTCAGCCTGCTGGTGGGCGGCATCGGGATCATGAACATCATGCTGGTGTCGGTGACCGAACGCACGCGCGAGATCGGCATCCGCCTGGCCATCGGGGCCGAGGCGCGGCAGGTTCTGACCCAGTTCCTGGTCGAGGCGGTGGTGCTGTCGGTCATCGGCGGGGTGATGGGCATCGCGCTGGGGCTGGGGCTGGCCGCGCTGGCCTCCGACCTGATGGCCATCCCCTTTGCCCCCGATCCGGGGGTGGTGGCGCTGGCCTTCGTGTTCTCGGGGCTGGTGGGGGCGGTCTTCGGCTATGTGCCGGCCCGCCGCGCCGCCCGGATGGACCCGATCGAGGCCCTGCGCCACCAGTAGCCGCCCCCTTGCGGTTTCGCCCCGCCCGGCCTATGCGGGCGCATGACACACGCGCACGACCGCCTTCTGATCATCGACTTCGGCAGCCAGGTGACGCAGCTGATCGCGCGCCGCCTGCGCGAATTGCGGGTCTATTGCGAAATCCACCCCTACAACCGCGTGGACGAGGCGTTCCTGCGCGCCTTCGCCCCCCGGGCGGTGATCCTGTCCGGCGGGCCGGCCAGCGTCAATGCCCCGGGCGCGCCGATGCCGCCCGCCGGGGTCTTTGACCTGGGCGTGCCGATCCTGGGCATCTGCTATGGCCAGCAGGTGATGATGCATGTGCTGGGCGGCCGGGTCGAGGGCGGCCATGGCACCGCCGAATTCGGCCGCGCGCTGGTCACCCCCACGGGCGAGACGCTGCCCCTGCTGGAGGGCTGGTTCCAGTCGGGCCCCGAACAGGTCTGGATGAGCCACGGCGACCACGTCAGCCGGCTGGCGCCGGGGTTCCGGGTCTATGGCACCTCGCCCAACGCGCCCTATGCGATCACCGCCGATCCCGACCGCCGCTTCTACGCCGTGCAGTTCCACCCCGAGGTGCATCACACCCCGCGCGGCGCCCGGCTCTACGAAAACTTCGTGCGCCTGGCCGGGTTCACCGGCGACTGGACCATGGCCGGCTATCGCGAGGATGCGATCGCGAAGATCCGCGCCCAGGTGGGCGACCGCCGCGTGATCTGCGGCCTGTCGGGCGGGGTCGACAGTTCGGTGGCGGCCGTGCTGATCCACCAGGCGATCGGCGACCAGCTGACCTGCGTCTTCGTCGACAACGGCCTGTTGCGCCTGAACGAGGCCGAGCAGGTCGTCACCATGTTCCGCGACGCCTACAACATCCCGCTGATCCATGCCGACGAAAGCGCCCTGTTCCTGGGCGCGCTGGAGGGCGTGTCCGACCCCGAGGTCAAGCGCAAGACGATCGGCCGGCTGTTCATCGACGTGTTCCAGAAATACGCAAGCCAGATCGAGGGCGCCGAATTCCTGGCCCAGGGCACGCTCTACCCCGACGTGATCGAATCGGTCAGCTTCGCGGGCGGGCCGTCGGTGACGATCAAGAGCCACCACAACGTCGGCGGCCTGCCGGAAAAGATGGGGCTGAAGCTGGTCGAACCGCTGCGCGAGCTGTTCAAGGACGAGGTTCGCGAACTGGGCCGCGAACTGGGCCTGCCCGAGAGCTTCATCGGCCGCCACCCCTTCCCCGGCCCGGGCCTGGCCATCCGCTGCCCGGGCGAGGTCACCGCCGAAAGGCTGGACATCCTGCGCCGGGCCGATGCCGTCTACATCGACCAGATCCGCAGGCATGGTCTTTATGACGACATCTGGCAGGCCTTTGCCGCCATCCTGCCCATGCGCACCGTGGGGGTGATGGGCGACGGGCGGACCTATGACTATGCGGTGGCGCTGCGCGCGGTGACCAGCGTCGACGGCATGACCGCCGACTACTATCCCTTTACCCACGACTTCCTGGGCGAAACCGCCACCCGCATCATCAACGAGGTGCGCGGCGTGAACCGGGTGTTCTACGACTGCACGTCCAAGCCGCCCGGCACGATCGAGATGGAGTGACCCCTAGACCGGCAGGACGGTGGTGGCCTTGATCTTCTCCATGCTCAGCAGGGCAGTGACGTTGTAGATGCGCACCTCGGCGATCAGCGCCTGGTAGAAGGCGTCGTAGGCCCGCGCGTTCGCGACCCGCACCTTCAGGATGTAGTCGATCTCGCCGGCCAGGCGGTGGGCCTCCATCACCTCGGGGCGCTGACGCAGTGCCTCCAGGAAGCGTTGCTGCCAGCCGGCCTCATGCTCGCTGGTGCGGATCAGCACGAAGAAGCAGGCCTCGAGCCCCAGCGCCTCGGCATCCAGGAGCGCGGTGGTGCGGGTGATCACGCCCGCCTCGCGCATGCGGCGGATGCGATTCCATACCGGCGTCTTGGAACTGCCGACCTTGCGCGCGATTTCGTCCAGCGACTGCGCCGCATCGGCCTGCAGCTCGCGCAGGATTTTCCGGTCCATCTCGTCCAGCCGGGCCGTCATCCGCCACCTTTCGCCTGATCGGAAATCTTGTTCCACACAGGTTCGATATGTGGGCGTTCCTTCCCTTTTTGCAAGCGTATCTCGCAGAAACGCAGGAAATTGTTCTATTCTCCGGCACGGAAATCGCCGCTGCCGGAGGCCGCCATGATCCCATTCGAACCCGTTCTCTTCGTCGGTGCCGGCCCCGGATCGGCCGATCTGCTGACGCTGGCCGCCGCCCGCGCGCTGGACCAGGCCCAGGTCGTGATCCACGACCGGCCGGTGGGCGAGCCGGTGCTGGCCCTGATCGGCCCCGCCGCCCTGCGGGTGGAGGCGGGGAAAGAGGGCTTCGGCCCCGCAACCCCGCAGGACGCGATCAGCGCGCTGATCGTCAGCCATGCCCGCCAGGGCCTGCGCGTGGTGCGGCTGAAGGGCGGCGATCCGGGCCTGTTCGGCCGCCTGGATGAGGAGACGGCAGCCCCAGACGCCGCGGGCCTGACCTGGCGCGTGATCCCCGGCATCACCGCGGCGGTAGCGGCGGCGGCGGGCCTGGGCGTCAGCCTGACCCGGCGCGGGCGCAACGGATCGGTCCGGCTGGTCACCGGCCATGACGTGGCAGGCTTTGCCGAACAGGACTGGCGGGGCCTGGCCCGCCCGGGCGAGGTGGCCGCGATCTAGATGGGCAAGCGCGCCGCGCGCTTTGTCCTGGGCCGGCTGATGATGCATGGCGCCGACCCCGACACCCCCGTCACGCTGGTGGAAAACGCGGGCCGCCCCGACGAACGGGTGGTGCTGGCCACGCTGGCCGGCCTGCCCGCCGCGGCGCAGGCGCTGACCGGGCCGGCGGTGATGCTCTATGGCCTCGCGCCGCGCGCCGGGACCGCGGCACTTGCCCCGCGCAAGATGCGGGCATGAAGGGCCGCTTCACCCCCTGCGTCGTGACCGCCAACGACCTGCACCTGGGCGATTGCGTCTGGCTGACCGCCTGCGACCGCTGGACGCGCCACCACCATGAGGCCGAGCTTCTGCTGGACGAGGCGCATGCCCAGCTGCGCCTGCTGCATGCGCTGCGCCAGTCGCATCTGGTGGTGGGCGCCACGCAGGCCGAGGCGCGCCCCGGCCCCCGCGGCCCCGAACCCGTCCACTTCCGCGAGACGTTCCGCACCCGCGGCCCCTCGAACCGCCCGCATGGCAAGCAGGCCGACCTGACCCCGTGAAAGGCCCCCCGATGTATCGTTACTCGGAATTCGACGATGCCTTCCTGCGCGCCCGCGTGGACCAGTTCCGCCAGCAGGTCGCCCGCCGCCTGGACGGCAGCCTGACCGAGGAGGAATTCCGCCCCCTGCGGCTGATGAACGGGCTCTATCTGCAGCTGCATGCCTACATGCTGCGCGTGGCCATCCCCTATGGCACGCTGAACCCCGTCCAGATGCGCCAGCTGGCGATGATCGCCGACCGCTGGGACAAGGGATACGGCCATTTCACCACGCGGCAGAACATCCAGTTCAACTGGCCGCGGCTGGCGGACGTGCCCGACATCCTGTCGGCGCTGGCCGATGTGGGGATGCATGCGATCCAGACCAGCGGCAACTGCGTGCGCAACGTCACCGCCGACCATTTCGCCGGCGCCGCCGCGGACGAGATCGCCGACCCCCGCCCCTATGCCGAGCTGCTGCGGCAATGGTCGACCGACCATCCCGAATTCCAGTTCCTGCCGCGCAAGTTCAAGATCGCCGTGACCGGCGCGCCGGCCGACCGGGCGGTGACGCGGGCGCATGACATCGGGCTGCAGATGAGCCGCGACGGCGCGGGCGCGATCGGGTTCCGCGTCCTCCTGGGCGGGGGGCTGGGCCGGACGCCGATGATCGGCCAGGTGGTACGCGACTTCCTGCCCGAGGCGGACCTGCTGCCCTATGTCGAGGCGATCCTGTCCGTCTACAACACGCTGGGCCGGCGCGACAACAACTACAAGGCGCGGGTCAAGATCACGCTGGGGGGCGATGCCACCGAAACCGCCGCCCTGGGCGAACGGGCGGGCCCGGGCTTTGCCTATGACCAGATCGTGCCCGCGATCGAGCGGATCCTGCGCGCCTATCTGGCGCTGCGGCTGGACCGGGACGAAACCTTCCTGATGGCGATGCGGCGGCTGGGGCTGGAGCCGTTCCGCCAGGCGCTCTACGGCGCCGAGGGCGCGCGCGATGCGGCCTGATCCCGTGCCGGGCGACCTGGCCGCGCGCGTCGCGCGGCTGAACGCGCGCTATCGCCACCACGGCGCGGTGGCGGTGCTGGAACGCGGCCTGCGCGATGCCGATCTGGGGCGGGTGGCGCTGGTGTCGTCCTTTGGCGCCGAATCGGTCGTGCTGCTGCATCTGGTCAGCGTGATCGCGCCGATGACGCCGGTGCTGTTCATCGACACGCGGATGCTGTTTGCCGAGACGCTGGACTATCAGCGCGAGCTGGCCCGCAGGCTGAACCTGTGCGACATCCGCACCCTCCGTGCCCCCACGCCGCAGCTGGCGCGGACCGATCCCGCGGGCACGCTGCACCGCACCGACCCCGATGCCTGCTGCGCCCTGCGCAAGGTGGCGCCGCTGGACCATGCCCTGGCCGGGTTCGACGGCTGGATCACCGGGCGCAAGCGCTTTCAGGGCCATGGCCGCGAGAGGGTCGAGTTCTTCGAGGCCGAGGGCGAGCTGCGCATCAAGGTGAACCCCCTGGCCCACTGGGGCCCCCAGGACGTGCAGGACTACATCGTGGAAAACCGCCTGCCGCGGCACCCGCTGGTGGCGCGCGGCTATCCCTCGATCGGCTGCGCGCCCTGCACCAGCCCCGTCGCCCCGGGCGAGGACCCCCGCGCCGGCCGCTGGCGCGGCAGTGCCAAGACCGAATGCGGCATCCATGTCGAGGGCGGCCGCGTCGTCCGCCGCCCCGCCAGACAGGAGGACGTGGCATGACCGTGATCGTGACCGATGCAGGCTTTGCCGCCGACGACTGGACGCAGGGCTTTGCCACGCCCGACACGCTGGACCCCGGCGCCCGCGGGCTGGACCTGGCCGGCCACGCCGACCCCGCGCCGCTGGCCGGGCGGCTGGCGGGGCTGGGGCTGATCCGGGTGATCTTCCCCGCCTTTGCCGACGGGCGCGGCCTAAGCCTGGGCCGGCAGCTGCGGTGGATGGGCTATGCGGGCCGGCTGCGCGCAGCGGGCCCCCTGATCGCCGATCAATATGCCATGCTGCGCCGCCTGGGCTTTGACGAGGTCGAGATCCCCGACGACCTGGCCGCCCGCCAGCCCTGGCCGCAGTGGGCCGCCCGCGCCGACTGGCGCACGCATGACCATCAGTCGCGCCTGCGCGCCTGACTTCGGGGTTTCCGGCCGGCCCCCGATCGGGTAAACGAAAGACGGACCCATGAACGATGTGACCCCCGTGACCGAAGCCGCCGCCGCGGTGAAGCCGCACCTGCCCGACGCCCAGACCGTGACCGCCGTCACCCACTGGACGGACCGCCTGTTTTCCTTCCGCGTGACGCGGCCGCGCTCGCTGCGGTTCCGGTCGGGCGAATTCGTCATGATCGGCCTGCTGGACGATGCGGGCAAGCCGCTGTTGCGGGCCTATTCCATCGCCTCGCCCAGCTGGGATGACGAGCTGGAATTCTACTCGATCAAGGTGCCCGACGGGCCGCTGACCAGCCGACTGCAGCACATCCGCCCGGGGGATGAAATCATCCTGCGCCCCAAACCCGTGGGCACGCTGGTGCTGGACGCGCTGCTGCCCGGGCGGCGGCTGTGGTTCCTGGCCACCGGCACCGGGATCGCGCCCTTTGCCAGCCTGATGCGCGACCCTGAAACCTATGAGAAGTTCGACACCGTGGTGATGATGCACACCTGCCGCACCGTGGCCGAGCTGGAGTATGGCCGCCAGCTGGTCGAGACGCTGAAGACCGATGACCTGGTGGGCGAGATGGCCGCGGGCAAGCTGCTCTACTATCCCACCACGACGCGCGAACCCTTTGACCGGATGGGCCGGGTGACGGACAATCTGGCCTCGGGCAAGGTGTTCGCCGATCTGGGCCTGCCGCCGATGGAACCCGCCACCGACCGCGCCATGGTCTGCGGCAGCCTGGCCTTCAACGTCGATGTCAGGGCGATCCTCGAGGGCTTCGGCCTGCGCGAGGGCGCGAATTCCGACCCGCGCGAATATGTGGTCGAGAAGGCCTTCGTGGGCGAGGGGATATGAGGCGACCGGACGCCCTGGCGCTGGCCCTGCTGGCGGCGGGGCCCGTGGCCGCGGCCGAGGTGCCCCTGCTGGTGATCGAGAACCGCGCGACCCGGTCTGTCGACCAGATCGCGATCTTCCGGTGGGCCGCGACGGACGAGTGATCGACGACGTGCTGGCCACCAGCCACGAACGGCTGGCCCCGGGCCAGCGCCGCGGGCTGGACACGCGCCTGCTGGCCTGCGCGCCCGTGCGCGTCTGGGCGCGGCTGTCGGACGGTGAAGAGGTCGCCGCGACCACCGATCTGTGCCGCAACAGCCGGCTGATCGTGCACGACTGACCCCGCCCCCCGCGGAAGCCGCTTGAAGCCGCCGCGCGCGGGGCCTATTTTGCGCGGCCAGATGTCCATGGCAGAAGGAACACGCCCATAGCCCGCAGACCCCACAACGCCCCGCCGCAACGCGACACGGGGCCGCGCGTGAACGAACGCATCCGTGCCCCCGAAATCCGCCTGATCGGCGCAGATGGCGAGAATATCGGCGTGGTCACCCCCGGCCGGGCGCTGATGCTGGCCGAAGAGGCCGGGCTCGACCTGGTCGAGATCAGCCCGAATGCGGAACCGCCGGTCTGCAAGATCATGGACTTCGGCAAGTTCAAGTATGAACAGCAGAAGCGTGAGGCCGAGGCGCGCAAGAAGCAGAAGATCATCGAGATCAAGGAAATCAAGTTCCGCCCCGGGACCGATGATCACGACTATCAGGTCAAGATGCGCGCGGTGCTGAAGTTCCTCGAGGAAGGCGACAAGGTGAAGGTCACCCTGCGCTTCCGCGGGCGCGAGATGGCGCACCAGGAACTGGGTCTGGAGCTGCTGAACCGCGTGGCCGCCGACGTGGCCGAAAAGGGCAAGATCGAAGCGATGCCCAAGCTGGAAGGCCGCCAGATGGTGATGATGGTCGCGCCGAAATAGCCGCCGGGCCCCGATTTTTCTGCGAAAAATCAGAAATCTCGCAGAGATTTCGGGGCGTCGCCCTCGCGCGGCTGGGGGCGGATCGGGATTTCCTTCAGCAGGCCCCCGACGCCCATCGCGGCAATCGCGTCATCGTCGACGGCCAGCCCGCAGACCAGCCGTTCCAGCACCCAGTCGGCGCCGTTCAGCGCGGGGCTGCGCGCGCAGCCGGGCAGGCCCACCACCGGCCGCCCGGCCAGATCACCCAGGAACAGCAGGTTTCCCGGATCGACCGGCATCCCGAACCGCGCCACCCGGCCGCCCGCGCGGCGCAGCGCCAGCGGCGCGGTGTCGTTGGGGTCCGAGGTGGCCGATCCCGTCAGGATCAGCGCGATGGCGCCCGGCAGCGCGGGCAGCGCGCGGGCGATCGCCGTCTCGTCATGCGGCACGGTCACGCAGGCGGCCAGGGTCATGCCCAGGGCGCGCAGCCGCCCCTCGACGGCGCGGCGGCCCTTGGCCTGCAGTTTCAGGTCCATCCCCGGCACCTCGGTCAGGATCAGCCCGGCATCGGGCAGCGTCACGGGCCGGATGCGGATCGCCCCGGCCGCCGCCCGGGCCGCGCGGTCCAGCGCCGCCCCGTCCACCGCATAGGTGATGATCTTGACCGTGCCCACCAGCATGCCAGGGCCGACGCGCACCAGCGGCGCCAGCGTGGCCAGCGTGATCGCCGGGTCGATGCGGTTCAGCGCGCCGATCGCGGCGGGGTCGAGATCCACCAGACCCGGCCGCGCGGCCTTGAGGTTCACCCGCCCGGTGAAGGCCGCCGTCAGCGCCAGCCCCGCCGCATCCGGGTCGGGCACCAGCGCCGCGGCCAGCCGCGCGGCGGCGGCATCCTCGGCCACGTCGTCCGGGCCGGGGCGGGCCACGGTGACCTGGCGGATGCCGGCCGCGGCCAGGGTGGCCAGATCGTCCGCGCCCAGCACCGCCCCCTTGCGCAGCCGCCCGCCGCCCGGCAGCGGCTCGGAATGGGCCAGGATCGCGCCCAGGGCCTGATCCAGCGGAACGGGGCCGAAATCCATCAGCCCTTCCTCAGGACCTGCGTGATCTGCGCCAGCACCGACAGCGCGATCTCGGCCGGGCTTTTCGCGCCGATGTCCAGCCCCACGGGGGCATGGATGCGGGCGATGTCGTCGGGGGCAAAGCCCGCATCGCGCAGCCGGTCCACCCGTTTCTGATGCGTGCGCGGGCTGCCCAGACAGCCCAGATAGAAGCAGGGCGACCGCAGGGCATAGCGGATCGCGGGGTCGTCCAGCTTGGGGTCATGGGTCAGCGTCACGATGGCGGTGCGCGCATCGGGGGCCAGGGACTGCAGCGCCTCATCCGGCCAGTCGGGCAGGATCGTTTCGCCCGGGAACCGCGCGGCCGATCCGAAACTGTCGCGCGGGTCGATCAGCACGGGGTCGTAGTTCAGAAGCCGCGCCATGGTCATCAGCGGCTGGGCGATATGCACCGCCCCCACCACGATCAGCCGCAGGGGCGGGTTGTGGATGGCGGAAAACCAGCCGTCCTCGTCCAGGCCCGACCGGTCGGCGCGAAAGCGCGCGGCGCGCAGGGCATCGGCCTGATCGGCCGGGATCAGCCGGTGGTCCCACTCGTTCAGCCGCGTCATCAGCGCCACGGGCTGGCGCGCGGCGCGGGCGGCCACCAGATCGGCCAGCAGCGGCTCGGGCAGGCTGGGGCCCACCGGGTCGACCAGAACGCGGATCGTGCCGCCGCAGGCCAGGCCCACGGCAAAGGCGGTTTCGTCGCTGACGCCAAAGGTCATCAGCCGCGGGCGGCCGTCGCGCAGGGCCTCTTCCGCCTCGGCCACCACGGCGCCCTCGACGCAGCCGCCCGAGACCGAGCCCATGATCTGCCCCGTGCCCGACACCGCCAGCAGGCTGCCCGCCGGCCGAGGGGCCGATCCCCAGGTTTCCACCACCGTCGCCAGAACCGCGCCCAGGCCCTGGCGGTGCCAGTCCAGCGCAATTTCGGGAAGGCTGTCGTGTTCGGCGCGCTGCATGCTGTTCCCCCTGCGGTGCGGTCGGCCCGCGCCCGGGCGGGACTATTGCCGACCGCACCGCAGGGGGAACAGCATGCAGCGCGCCGAACACGACAGCC
>JACXUX010000056.1 GCA_014763725.1 Rhodobacterales bacterium | reverse complement strand
GCATGGTATACTCCGTGGCACTGCGCCCCATGGCGTAGGCCCGCCGCCGGCGAAGATCAACGCAGGGCGCACTTGATCCGCGGCGGTGGGGCCTGTATCTGGCGCGCAGGTCCATCTGCGGGAACGCGCCATGCCAGACAAGATGCCTGACCGGGGCTACAGGGGCGCGTCGGATCCGGTGACCCGGGCCTGGGCCTGGATCGGGGTGAACCTGGTCGACCACGGCCTGATCCGCATGGGCTGGACCAACCATTTCGAGGTGGCCCCGGGCGTCTGGCGGGCGAACCAGCCCTCGCCCGCACGGCTGGTCTGGCTGCAGCGGCAAGGGTTCCGCAGCATCCTGAACCTGCGCGGCGCGGGGCTGCACCCCAGCTACCTGTTCGAACGCGACGCCTGCGAACGGCTGGGCCTGCATCTGGAAAACTTCAAGATGTCGGCCAAGAAGCTGCCCGCGCCCGACCGGCTGATCGCGCTCGAGGCGCTGCTGCGCGACCTGCCGCGGCCCTTGCTGATCCACTGCAAGTCGGGCGCCGACCGCACCGGGCTGGTCGCGGCCATCCATCTGCTGACCATCGAGGGCCGCCCGCTGGACGAGGCGCGCCGCCAGCTCAGCTGGAAATACATGCACCGCAGCACCGGGCCCACCGGGGTTCTGGACCACCTGCTGACCAGCTACGACCGCGAGGGCGCGGCGCGCGGCCTTGCCTTCGGCGACTGGGTGGCGCAGGGCTACGACCCGGCCCGCATCACCGCCGACTGGCGCGCGATCGGCATGGGCCGCCGGCAGGCGAGGACATGATCGGCACCGAGGCCGGTTCGGCCCGCATGGCCGCGCGGCTGTGGCGGACCTATCTGCGCCCGCATGCGGGCCGGCTGGTGCTGGGCGGCGTGGTGCTGACGGCCGAGGGCGCCACGCTGGGCGCGCTGTCGGCGATGATCGAGCCCCTGTTCGACCGGGTGCTGAACGGCCGCGATCCGGCGGCGATCGGGCTGATCGCCTGGTCGATCCTGGGGCTGTTCGTGCTGCGCGCGGTGGCGGGCGTCACGGGCAAGGCGGTGCTGACGGCGGTGGCGCAACGGGTGACGGCGGCGCTGCAGACCGACATGGTGCGCCATCTGCTGGCGCTGGACCTGCGCTTCTACCAGACCAACCCGCCCGGCGCGCTGATCGAGCGGGTGCAGGGCGACACGCTGGTGATCCAGAACGTCTGGACCAACCTGCTGACCGGGATCGCGCGCGACCTGATCTCGCTGATCGCGCTCTTGACGGTGGCGATCTCGATCGACCTGACCTGGACTCTGGCCGCGCTGGTGGGCGCGCCGCTGCTGGTGCTGCCCGCGGTGCGGCTGCAGCGCTATATCCGGCGCAAGACCGCGCAGATGCGCCAGACCGCGGGCCAGCGCGCCACCCGCCTGGACGAGATCTTTCACCTGATCCTGCCGATCCGCCTGAACGGGATGGAAAGCTATCAGATCGACCGCTTCGGCCGGCTTCTGGACCGCATCCGCCGGGTCGAGGTGCGCATGGCCACGGGCCGCGCCATGATCCCCGGGCTGATCGACGTGATCACGGGCATCGGCTTCTGCGTGGTGCTGGTGCTGGGCGCGCAAGAGGTGAGGGAGGGCGAACGCACCACGGGCGAATTCATGGCCTTCTTTTCCGCCATGGCGCTGACCTTCCAGCCGATCCGCCGGCTGGGCGACCTGTCCGGCCTGTGGCAGAGCGCGGCGGCCAGCCTGGAACGCATCTTCACCCTGCTGGACACCCGACCCGGCATCGTCCGGCCCGCGGGCGCCGATGCCCGCCCCGCCCCCGGCGCGCCCGAGATCGTGTTCGACGACGTGCATTTCGCCTGGGGGACGGCGCCGGTGCTGCAGGGGCTCAGCTTCACGGCGCCGGCGGGCAGGACCACGGCGCTGGTCGGCCCCTCGGGCGCGGGGAAAAGCACGGTCTTTGCCCTGCTGACCGGCATTGCCGACCCCGAACGCGGCCGCATCAGGCTGGGGGGTGCGGCCGTCACCGACATGCCGCTGGACCGGCTGCGGGCGCAGTTCTCGGCCGTCACGCAGGATGCGGCGCTGTTCGACGAAACCCTGCGCGACAACCTGACCCTGGGCCAGGACGGGGTGACGCAGGCACAGCTCTGGGCCGCGCTGCAGGCGGCGCAGCTGGCGGACTTCGTGGCCGGCCTGCCCGAGGGGCTGGACACCCCCGCAGGCCCGCGCGGATCGGCCCTGTCGGGCGGCCAGCGCCAGCGCGTGGCCATCGCCCGCGCCATCCTGCGCGATGCCCCCGTCCTGCTGCTGGATGAGGCGACAAGCGCCCTGGACGCCCAGTCCGAGGCCGCCGTGACCGAGGCGCTGGCCCGCCTGTCGCAGGGCCGCACCACGCTGGTGATCGCCCACCGCCTGGCCACCGTGCGCCATGCCGACCATATCGTCGTGATCGACGAGGGCCGCGCCGTCGACCAGGGCACGCATGACGAACTGTCCGCCCGCCCCGGGCTTTACGCCGATCTCTGCCGGCTGCAGTTCACCGCCTGACCGCGCGCGGCGGGCCGGGGGCCGGGGCTTGCCGCCCGCGCCGCGCGCGCCTATTCTGTCTGACCGGAACGGAGGCAGGCATGACCGACAGGGGCGAGACGGCCGCGGACCGCGCGGTGATCGAGGTCACAGGGCCCGATGCGCTGGGCTTCCTGCAGGGGCTGGTCACCAACGACCTGCGGCCCCTGGGCCAGGGGCCGGGCATGGTCTGGACGGCGATGCTGACGCCGCAGGGCAAGTATCTGTTCGATTTCTTCGTGGTGAACACCGGCACACGGCTGCTGATCGATGTCCAGGCCGCGCGCGCGGCGGCGCTGCTGCAGCGGCTGACGATGTATCGGTTGCGCGCGCAGGTGGGGCTGGCGATGACCGGCCTGGGCGTGCGCCGCGGGCTGGGGGCGGCGCCGCCGGGCACCCTGCCCGACCCGCGCCACCCCGCGCTGGGCTGGCGCGCCCATGACAACGCCCCGGCCGACCCGCCGCGGATCGACTGGGACGCGATTCGCGTCGCGCATCTGATCCCCGAAACGGGGATCGAGCTGATCCCCGACGACAGCTACATCCTGGAATGCGGCTTCGAACGGCTGCATGGCGTCGACTTTCGCAAGGGCTGCTATGTGGGCCAGGAGGTCACCGCGCGGATGAAGCACAAGACAGACCTGCGCAAGGGCCTGGCCCGGCTGACCCTGTCCGGCCCCGTGCCCCCGGGGACCGAGATCCTGTCGGGCGACCGCCCCGCGGGCCGCGTGCACACGGTCGCGGGGCTGCGCGCCATCGGCTATCTGCGCTTCGATCGCGCCGATGGCCCCCTGACGGCGGGCGGGGTTCCGCTGACGGCCGACACCGCCACCCCCGCGACCTGAGGAAAGGTTTCCGGAATCTTGAAGCCGGCGCCGGCATCCCCATATGCCGGTCAGCCCCTTCGGCCCGCGTAATTCAGCAGGATGTCGGAATTCTCAGGACTTTCTGTCAGCCATGCGTCTGGTGCATTCCAGCCTTTCCAAGGCGGCAAGACCTAATCGCGGGGATGATAGGATAGAACCGCAACTCCGGAAAAGACAAGAGCAAGAAAAAAGGACTGACAGCATGGCCGATTTCGTTGATGCGACCGCCTTCAACTACGAACAGGGGCAGCGTGCCCGCAAACTGTTCGCGGCGGTGGTGCTTGCCGCGCTGGACGATGCGATCGCCGATGACAAGAAGTTCGGCAACGGCCCGGAACAGATCGCCCGCTGGGCGCGGTCGCGCGACGGGCGCGAGGTGCTGTCCTGCGCCGGCATCGACCCGAACGAGCGCGTCGTCAAGGGCCTGATGGAGTTCGTGTCCAAGGGCGTGCGCACCTCGGTCGCGCTGTCGCGCGAGGAAAGCGAACGCCGCCACGCGCTGGAAGACCAGGCCGAAGCCGCCTGACCGCCGGCGCGACGCCGGACCCGCGGCAGACCCCCGGGGCGGCCGGCCCCGGGGGTCTTGCCATTTGCGGGGCCGGGCGCCGGGGTCAGCTCCGGGTGTCGAAGTCGCGGGTGGTCAGGGCGCGGGCGATCTCGGCCCGGACCAGCTTGCGCACGTTGCGGGTGATCCGTTCGCCGAGTGCGCCCTGCAGCTCTTCGCGCAGGATATCGCGCACCATCTCGCGCAGCGCCTCTTCGTCGATGACGAAATCGGCCACCTCGGGGTCGGCCGTATCGTCCAGCACCTCGGCCGCGGCGGCAGGGGTCGGGTCGTCGTGCCAGTCCAGCAGATCCTCGGGCCGATCGGTGGGTTCCAGAACCTCGGGCTCAGGCGCCAGCGGTTCGGGCCGGCCCGCCACGGGCTCCTCGGGCTGCGCGGCGGATCCGGCGTCAGGCGGGGCCGGTTCGCCCACCACCCGCAGGGCCGAGGTCAGCACCAGCTTGTCCGGCCCGGCCCCGCGCCGCGGCGCGGTGCGCCCGTCCTCGGACACCAGACGGCGGATCGAGGCCAGCACATCCTCGATCTCGACATTGGTCATCCGTTCGGACATGGCCGCACCCCGTTCAACCGCACCGCCCATGCGTAAAGCCTAGCCCAAGCCCCCCCTGCCCACAACCGGGCAGGGGGGGCAGGTGTCAATCGGGCTTGACCGTGCCCAGGATCCGGTCCAGCCGCGCGCCCTGGGCCGACAGGGCCGGGGCGTTCTTGACCGCGTTGTAATAGGCCGCCGGGTCATAGGTGGGGATGCCCAGGTTCAGGTGATCCACCGTCAGCAGGCCCATCGCCGACAACAGCCGGTAGGTCGCCTCATAGCGACCGGCCTCGGCCTCGACCAGGGACACACGGGCGTCCAGCAGGTCCTGTTCGGCATCCAGCACGTCCAGCGAGGTGCGCGCGCCCAGCCGGGCCTCTTCGACCACGCCGTCATAGGCGGCCTGCGCGGCCTCGATCTGGCGTCGGCTGGCCTCGATGCTGGCGGTGAAGATCTGAACCGAGCTCCAGGCGACGCCCACGGATTCGTTGATGTCGACGCCGGCCTGCAGCAGCGCCGCACGCGCCGCATCGCGCTGGGCGATCGCCGCGCGATAGGCCGCCGACAGCCCGCCGCCCTGATAGATCGTCTGCGACATCTCGAGGCTGACGACCTCTTGCCCCAGGCCCCGGTCGTCCTGCGAGACCTGCGCCTGCAGCGAGACCGAGGGCTTCAGGTTCGCCTTGGCCCGCGCCACGCCCAGTTCGCCGATCGTCACCTCGCGCTGCGCCTGGCGGATCACGGGGTGGTTGGTCTGGGCCACGCCGCGCGCGGCTTCCAGCGAGCGCGCGGTCGAGGGGGCGGCCGGCGGCGCCGACAGGCGGCCAGGATAGGCGCCGGTGGCGGCCAGATAGGATTCGCGCGCGACCAGCAGGTCACCCTCGGCCGAGGCGAGGCTGGCGCGCGCCGTGGCCAGGCGGGCCTCGGTCAGGGCCACGTCGGTGCGGGTGATCTCGCCCACCTCGAACCGGTCCTGGGCGGCGCGCAGCTCTTCCTGGATCACGCGCAGGTTGCTGCGGCCCAACTCCAGCTTGGCCTCGGCCAGGCGCACGTCGATATATGCCGACACCGCCCCCAGCAGCACCTGCTGTTCCAGGTTCACCAGCGCCTCGCGCGTGGCCAGGACGGTTTCCTTGGCCTGTTCGATGGCCAGCGCATTGCGGCCGAAGTCATAGACCACGAGGCTGGCCTGCAGCGCCAGCTGGCTTTCCAGCGAGCTTTGCCAGGTGCCGGGCGCGGTCGGCGACCGCTGGGTCCGGCTGTGCGAGGCTTCAAGCGCGTAGGAGACGACCGGCCGCAGCCGCGCCACCGCCTGGGCCACGCTTTCATCCTGCGCCCGCAACAGCGCGCGGTTCTGATCCAGCAGGTTCGAGCTGCGATAGGCCGCGATCAGCGCGTCCGTCAGCGTCTCGGCCCCTGCCGGAAGCGATGCCAGCGACAGCGCCACCGCCACCGCCGCCCGTTTCCAGATGCCTTCCATCTGCCTCGCTCCTTGTTTATGATTCGCTGCCCGGGAGGTTACAAAACGAATTCGGCCTGCCTGCGGAACCCCGGCAGGACCGGGGCCGCGGCGTGGAAGGCGGGGCGCCAGGTCACGACGCCGCCCTGCTTGTGCCCGATCCGCACGGTGCCGAGCGGCCCGTCCATGAAGATCGCGGCCATGCGGCCGCCGTCCTTCAGCTGGTCGATCAGCGCCTGCGGCACGATTTCCACCGCGCCCTGGCACAGGATGGCGTCATAAGGCCCGTGTTTCGGCGCACCGGCGGCCAGCGGGCCGGCAAAGACCGCGGCGTTGTCCACGCCCTCGACCGCCAGCAGGCGCTGCGCCTCGGCGGCGAGCGCCGGATCCTCCTCGACCGCGACCACGGCCTCGGCCAGGCGGGCCAGCACGGCGGCGGAATAGCCAAGGCCCGACCCCAGATCCAGCACCAGGTCGCTCGGTTGCACATCGACGGCGTCCAGCATCTTGGCAAAGCTGCGGGGTTCCAGCACCACGCGGCCGGGCGCCAGGTCCAGGTTTTCGCCCACATACGCCGCCTCGCGCAGCGCATCGGGGACAAAGACCTCACGCGGGACGGTCAGCATCGCCTCGATCACCGGGAACTTGGTCACGTCCGAAGGTCGGACCTGGGTATCCACCATCATGGTGCGGCGGGCGGCAAAGTCGGTCATCTGCTCTCTCGTCCGGGGCTTGCGTGGCATAGGATTGCCACAGATGCCCGGGCGCGGCAACCGGCGCAGGCCCCTGCGCGACATTCTCGCGCCCCGGGCGTGGCGCTGCTGCCGCGGGGGATGGGAAACCTGGTGCCGGCGGAGGGACTTGAACCCCCGACCTTCGCTTTACAAGAGCGCTGCACTACCGCTGTGCTACACCGGCCCCGGGCGGTGATACCAGCCCCGGCGCGCGCGCGCAACGCCACAGCACCTGCGCCCGCCTCAGTCGCGGTTGCGCGCCATGGCCAGCACCGCGACCAGCCCCACGGCCATCACCAGCAGCGCGGCGGGCGCGGCCTGTTCCAGCCGTTCCAGGCTGGCCTGTTCATGCACCCGCGTGGCCAGCGTGTCATAGTTGAACGGGCGCAAGAGCAGCGTGGCCGGCAGCTCCTTCAGACAGTCGACAAAGACGACCAGCGCCGCCATCGCCACCGACCGGCGCATCAGCGGCAGATAGACCGCGGCCAGCACCCCGCCCGGGCCCCGGCCCAGCGACCGCGCCGCCAGCGGCAGGTTGGGCGACACCCGGCCAAAGGCGCTGTCGACCGCGCCCTGGGCGATCCCGAAGAAGCGCACGACATAGGCGATAACCAGCGCCGCCGCCGTGCCCGTGATCATCAGCCCCGGGTCCGCCCCAGTCAGCGCCAGAACCCCGTCAGCCAGCCGGTGGTCCAGCGCGGCCAGCGGCACCAGCAGGCCCACGGCCAGCACCGCCCCCGGCGCGGCATAGCCCAGCACCGTCAGCGGCAGCACCGCCCGCAGGACCGCCCGCCGCGCCAGCCGCACGCCATAGACCAGGAACAGCGCCCCCGTCACTGCCAGCGCGGCCGCCAGCCCCCCGGTCACCAGCGAATGGATCAGCGCCCGCCCCAGCCCCGGCGCGGCCCAGGCCGAGGGCACCCGCAGCGCGTGCCAGCCCATCACCGCCACCGGCAGCACGAAGCCCAGGACAAAGGGCACAACGCACGCCGCCGTCGCCAGCCCCGCCCGCCAGCCGCCCAGCGGCACCGGGCTGACCGGCCGGGCCGACCGCGTCAGCTGATGGTGGCGCAGCGCGCGCCGGCCCGCGCGTTCAACCCCCACCAGCGCCAGCACCAGCGCCAGCCCGATCAGCGCCAGCTGCGCCGCGCCCCCCACATCGCCATTGGTCAGCCAGACCGAGAAGATGCCCGCCGTCAGCGTCTGCACGCCGAAATAGTCGATCGTGCCGTAGTCGTTCACCGTCTCCATCATCGCCAGCGCGACGCCTGCGGCCACCGCCGGGCGCGCCAGCGGCAGGCCCACGCGCCAGAACACGCCCCAGGGCCCCGCGCCCAGGGCGCGCGCCACCTCATAGGCATTGCCCGACTGTTCGCGAAAGGCCGCCCGCGCCAGGATGAAGACGTATGGGTAGAGCGCCGCCGACAGCACCACGATCGCCGCGCCAGGCGACCGGATTTCCGGGAACCAGTAGTCGCGCCGCGTGGTCCAGCCCATCGCGTCCCGCAGCAGGCTCTGCACCGGTCCCGCATATTGCAGGAAATCGACCAGCGCATAGGCCCCCACATAGGCCGGAATGGCCAGCGGGAACATCAGCCCCACCGACAGCGCCCGCGACAGGGGAAAGCGATACATCGTCACCAGCCAGGCCGCCCCCGTCCCCACCGCGGCCGTCAGCAGCCCCACGCCGGCCATCAGCAGCAGCGTGGCACGCAGATAGCGCGGCAGCACCGTGTCCAGCATATGGGCAAAGGTCGCCGCATCCGCCCCCAGCGCCAGCCACAGGACCGAGGCCACCGGCAACAGCACCAGCGCCGCCACGATCAGGGCGGCCAGGGTCCAGCCGTCGGCGCGCAGGGCGCCGCGGGCGGGGGCGGAAAATAGCTGACTGTTCCGGTCGGTCATCCTGGGTCGCTGCCTACAGGAAAGCGGTTTCCCTGTCCAGAAAAGCCCGTATGATCCGCCCCCGGGCGCCACGGGGCGCCCGGAACCGACCGAGGCGCGCCCCCGCGCCCATCCTGACCCGAAGGCCCCACCCATGCGCATCGTCTATCACCTGGGCGTCCACTGCACCGACGAGGATCGGCTGATCCGCACGCTGGTGCGCAACCGCGAGGTGCTGGGCCGGCTGGGCATCGTGGTGCCGCAGCCTGCGCGCTATCGCACGCTGCTGCGCGACACGCTGATCGCGCTGCGCGGCCAGCCCGCCAGCGAGGAGACCCAGGCCCTGACGCTGGACCAGATCATGGAAGAGGACCGCGCCGAACGGCTGATCCTGTCGAACGACGACTTCCTGGCCTATCCGCAATGGGTGCTGCGCGGCGCGCTCTATCCCACCGCCGGGGAACGGCTGCGGGCGGTCACGCAGCTTTGGCCCGACATCCCGGCCGAATTCCACCTGGCGATCCGCAACCCCGCGACCTTTCTGCCCGCGCTGTTCGCCCGCCAGCGCGGCAAAAGCTATGACGAGTTCATGTCCGGCTGCCGGCCCGAGGGGTTGCGCTGGTCCGACATGATCGCCCGCATCTGCGACCAGAACCCCGGCGTGCCGCTGACCGTCTGGTGCGACGAGGATACGCCGCTGCTCTGGCCGGAAATCCTGCGCAGCGTGGCGGGCCACCCGGCCGCGCTGCGGCTGGAGGGCGAGCTGGACCACATCGCCACGCTGCTGGCGCCCGAGGGCTATGAACGGATGCGCGCCTATCTGGCCGATCACGAACCGCTGACCGACGACCAGCGCCGGCGCGTGTTCTCGGCCTTCCTGGACAAGTTCGCGCGGCCGGACCAGATCGAGATGGAGCTGGACCTGCCCGGCTGGACCGAGGATCTGCTGACCGCCCTGACCGAGGCCTATGACGCCGATGTCGCGCGCATCGGCGCCCTGCCCGGGGTGCGGCTGCTTCTGCCCTGAGACCCCCCGGGGCCGGCCTCAGCGCATCCCCAGCGCCTGCTTGTACAGGTCCAGGATCGCCTCTTCCTCGGCCACCTCGTCGGGCTTGCGCTTGCGCAGGGCGATCAGCTTGCGCATCACCTTGGTGTCATAGCCGCGGCCCTTGGCCTCGGCCATCAGCTCCTTCAGCTGTTCGGCGATGTCCTTCTTTTCCGCCTCCAGCGCCTCGAAGCGTTCGATGAACTGGCGCAGTTCGTCGGCGGTCACGGCATAGGGATCGGTCGGTTCGGTCATCTGGGCCCCCTGGCGGATGTGGGCCCCACCCCTAGCCGCGCGCAGGCCCGGGTTCAAGCGGGGCCGGGCGACGCGACTGTCCTTTCGAGACCGCGGCCCGGGGCCTGCAACCGCTTGCCAGACCGCAGGCCAGCGGATAGCCCTTGGACTGCACTGCGCGCAGGAGGGCAGGCATGGGCTGGCTGATCTGGATCGGAACCTGTCTGTCGCTGCTGGGGGTTGGCGGACTTTTCTGGTGCATCGTGCTGGCCATGAAGGCGCGGCGCGCGGGCCTCGACGATGCCGCGATGCGCGGCCGCCTGCAGCAGGTGGTCATCTACAACATGGCTGCCCTGGGCGTGTCCGCCCTGGGGCTGATGCTGGTGGTGGCCGGCATCGTGATGGACTGACCCGACGCAGACCCGCAGCGCGCGGCCTGCGGTCAGACCGGCAGGTTGTCGAACCCGGCCTCGAATGTCTCGTCATCGGCGGGCGGCACCGGCACCATCGCGGCCACCGCGGCGGCCACCACACCCGCGCCGGGCAGGATCGTGGCCAAGGCCTCCATCTCGGCCTGCAGGTCGGTCAGCACCTGTTCGTGCCCGACCTCGGCATCGGTCGCGGGCCTGTCTTCGGTCTTCGGCGTTCCGGTCATCGCGGGATCCCCCTTGTCAGGCTGCACAGCGGCTGCAGAACGGCGTCCAGGGCAGGATGTCCAGCCGCTCGGGCGCGATCGGCTCGCCGCATTTCATGCAGGTGCCGTAGTCGCCGGCCTCGATCCGGGCCAGCGCGGCCTCGATCTTGTGCAGCTCGCGCTCGCCCTGCTGGCCCATGCCTTCCAGCACCTCGTCGCCCTCGCGCTCGGCGGCCAGATCCTCCCAGTCGCGCGTCTGGTGCGAATCAAGCTCGCGGTCCAGCGCCACCAGCCGGTCGGCCAGTTCGGCGCGCCGGCGCAGCAGCGCGGCCTTGCGGTCCTCGATCGTGGTCATCGCGTCCTCCGCCCCGTTCCGCACCAGCCTGCCCGGGCGGGGCCGGGCCCTGCCTTGATGTGGATCAACGCAGGGCGGGCGTGCAACAGTTATTGATATTCAAAACTTGTAATATCTTCCCCGCCCCCTGTATGCTGCGCCCCAGGGAACGCCGCTTCACGGGGTCTGTCATGTCCCCGACCGCCTTGCACGGCATCGGCGCCGTTCCCCTTGGGGGGGCGGCCGGTCTTCCGGGCGCGAGAGGGATACGCAACAGGACGCATCATGTCAGGGATGATCGAACAGGACTGGATCTGGGGCTTTGTCGGCGGGCTGATGATCGGCGGCGCGGCGGGGCTGTTTCTGCTGGTGAACGGGCGGATCATGGGCGCGTCGGGCCTGCTGGGGGGGCTGGTCGACGGGTCGGGGTGGTCGAATGCGGGCGAGCGCATCGCCTTCATCGCCGGGCTGGTGCTGGTGCCGCCGCTGCTGGTGCCGCTGTATGACACGGTCGACACGCATATCACCGACAATCTGGCGGTGGTGATCGTGGCGGGCCTGCTGGTGGGGATCGGCACGCGCCTGGCCAACGGCTGCACCTCGGGTCACGGAGTCTGCGGCATTTCGCGCCTGTCGCTGCGGGGGATCGTGGCGACCGTGTTCTATCTGCTGGCCGGCGGCCTGGCCATGGCGCTGGCCCGTCACGTTCTGGGGATCATCTGAGATGAAGCGCAACGTCTTTTCCTTCATTTCGGGCGGGCTGTTCGGCGCGGGGCTGCTGGTGTCCGGCATGGTGGACACGACCAAGGTGCAGGGATGGCTGGATGTGTTCGGCGACTGGGACCCGACGCTGGCCTTCGTGCTGGGCGGGGCGGTGATCCCGATGTTCTTCATCTGGCGCATCGCCGAACGGCGCGCGGTCAGCGCCCTGGGCACACCGATGCCCGCGCGCCCCGAGCCGAAGCTGGGCCACAACCTGGTGATCGGGTCGGTGCTGTTCGGCATGGGCTGGGGCCTGGCGGGCCTGTGCCCGGGGCCGGCGATGGCTTCGCTCAGCTTTGGCGGCGTGGGGGGCGCGGTCTTCCTTCTGGCGATGGCGGCGGGTATGGTCGTCGCACCCGGCGTGCGGCTGCGCATCGACCGGCATGCCGCCGCCTGACGGGGCGGCCTGCAGAAGGACCGTGCCATGGACATCCGCCCGCTGACCGAGCTTTACGCCGTGTCGCCCCAGATCGCGCCTGAGGACCTGCCCGCGATCCGCGCGGCCGGTTACACGACGGTGATCGACAACCGGCCGGATGCCGAGATCCCCGCCGACTGGCAGGCCGCCGCCATGCGCGCGGCGGCCGAGGCGGCGGGGCTGACCTTTGTCGAGAACCCGGTGATCGGCGGCATGCTGACCGAGGCGAATGTCGAGGCCCAGGCCCGCGCGATCGCCGAGGCGACGGGCCCGGTGCTGGCCTATTGCGCCTCGGGCAACCGGTCCTCGGTCGTCTGGGCGCTGGCCATGGCCGGCACCCTCAGCGCGGATGAGCTGATCGCCCTGCCCGCACGCCACGGCTACAGCCTGGACTGGCTGCGCCCAGCGCTGATGGCGCGCGGCGGCTGAGCCGACCGCCCGATCGCGGCGGGCGGACCCGCACCCCGGACCACCCGCACCGCACCCCGCCGCCGCGGCGCAGCTGGCCGGGCCCGGGTCCGCGGGCGGTTCGGGCGGCAGGGCACGGGCGATGCCCGACAGGGGGGCCGGGCAGACACGGCGCCGGGGTCGGTGACCGCCGGCCCGGGG
>JACXUX010000332.1 GCA_014763725.1 Rhodobacterales bacterium | reverse complement strand
GCGCGGCCGCCCGCCCCGCAGCCCGCGGATGCGCCGGACCAGGCGGCCGCGCCGCTGCGCGTGCTGCTGGTGGAAGACAACGAAATCAACCGCTTCGTCGCCCGCAGCCTGCTGGAAGAGGCCGACCATTCGGTGACCGAGGCCGCCCATGGCGCCGAAGGCGTCGCGCGCGCCGCGGCCGAGCCCTTTGACGTCATCCTGATGGACATCAGCATGCCCCAGCTTGACGGGGTCGAGGCGACGCGGGCGATCCGCGCGGGGGGCGGCGCCTCGGCGGGCGCGCGGATCGTGGCGCTGACCGCCCATGCCCCCCCGGCCGAGATGGCGACCTTTCGCGCGGCGGGCATCGACGCCTGCGTCGAAAAGCCGGTCACGCGCAGCCTGCTGGACCGCGCGCTGCGTTCCCTGGGCGGCGACTGGCCCGCCCCGGCCGAGGTGCCGGGCCCCCCGTCGCGCAGTGGCCCCGCCGCAACCCCCGCCGATCCCGATCCGGCGGCGGCGGCCCCGCTGCTCGACCGGGCGCGGATGGCGGATTTCGTGGCGCTGCTGGGCGCCGACCAGGCGCAGACGCTGACCCGCCGCTTTCTGGCCGATGCCGAGGCGGCAGTGGCGCAGATCGCGGCCCCGCTGCGGGACGACGACGAAGGCCGCCGCGCCGCGGGCAAGCTGTGCCACCGGCTGGCGGGGTCGGCCGCGACCTTCGGCGCACTGCGGCTGCGGCAGAACCTGCTATGGATCGAGGCGGCGCTGGACCGCGGCGCCCCGGCCAAGCGGCTGCGCGCCGACCTGCCCGAGCTGTGGGAAAGGACCGAGGCCGCGATCCGGCAGGAAATGCCGCAGTCGCCGGATCAGCCCGCGGCCAGGGCGCGGTCGGCCTGATCCCGCGCGGCGGCGGCGATCAGCGCGGGCACCTGCGCATCGCCACCGATCGGCGGCAGCACCGGCCCGACAAAGCCCGCCTGGGCCAGGGCGCGCGGCAGATCGTCCGTCACATGCCCGCCACCCGCGGCAAAGAACGGCAGGCACAGGCTGCGCGCGGGCAGGTCGGCTGCCACCGCCGCGATCTGCGGGTCCTGGTCGATGAAGGCGGTCTGCGCCGCCGCAAGTCCCCCGGCCACCAGCCGCGCCGCCAGATCACGGGCCACGCGGGCGGGCGCCTCGCTGCGAAAGGATCCGTGCGCGGCTACCAGCACCGTGGTGTCGCCCGCCGCCCAGCCCTGCGCCGCCGCGGCCTCAGCCGCGCGGGCCAGCGCCAGGTCGGCCAGCCCCGGCAGCAGGCCCAGCGGCGCGGTCAGCCGCGCGCCCTGCGCCCCGGCCTGGGCCAGCCGGTCGGGCAGGTGCCGCGCGGTGAACCAGCCGTCGGCCATGAACAGCGGATGCACCACCGCCCCCGGACCCGCCGCGGCCACCGCCGCCGCCAGCGCACCAGGGCCGGCCAGCGTGGCCGACACGACCCGCCAGCCGGGCAGATGCGCGGCCACCGCGCGCGCCAGATCGGCCAGAGCCGCCTCGGCCGGGGCGGGGTCGGACGGCTGGCCGTGGGACACGATCATCAGGCTGGGCATCGGCGGGATCCTTTCGGGCAGCACCCGCCAATGATGGCCCCCTGCGCGCCCGGGACAAGGGGGCGCGCGGGATGGGTCTTGCGCGCCGCCGCGCGCGGGGCAGAATGCCGCCAAAGCCGCCAACCCTCAGGATCCCATGCCGCCCAGCCCCCCGGACACGGAACCCATGCGCCGGGGCGAGGTCAGCCACTGGTGGGCGCGCCTGGGCGGCCCGCCGCCGCCGCGCCCGGCCCTGCGCGGGCAGGTGCGGGCCGATGTCTGCATCGTGGGGGCGGGGTATACCGGCCTCTGGACCGCCTGGTATCTGACGCAGGCTGCCCCCGGCCTGCGCGTGACGATCGTGGAACGCGACTTCGCGGGCTTCGGCGCCTCGGGGCGGAACGGCGGCTGGCTGACCGGCGGCTTTGCCTGGGCGCATGACCGCTATCTGACTACGGGCGATGCCGCGGGCGTGCGCGCCCTGGTCCGCGCGATGGAAGGCACGGTGGACGAGGTCATCGCCGTGGCAAGGGCCGAGGGGATCGCCGCCGACATCCACCGCACGGATGAGCTGATGGTGGCCACCAACCCCGCCCAGCTGGCCCGCGCCCGGGCCGAGGTCGCCCACCGCCAGGCCTGGGGCGAGACGCGCATCACCCTGATGGGGCCCGAGGCGCTGGCCGCCCGCATCGCCATTCCCGGCGCGCTGGGGGCGCTGGCCGTGGGCGGGGTGGCGCGGGTGCAGCCGGCCGCGCTGGTGGCAGGGCTGGCGGCCGCGGTCGAACGCCGCGGCGTCACGATCCACGAAGGCAGCCCCGCCACCGCCCTGCATCCCGGCCGCGTCGACACGCCCGGGGGCCAGGTGCTGGCGCCCGTGGTCATCCGCGCGACCGAGGGCTTTACCCCCACCCTGCCCGGCCTGCGGCGCGACTGGCTGCCGCTGAATTCGGCCCAGGTGGTGACCGAACCCCTGCCCGCCGCGGTCTGGGTCCGCATCGGCTGGCACCGGGCGGAACTGCTGGGCGACATGGCCCATGCCTATTTCTATGCCCAGCGCACGGCGGACGGCCGCATCGCCCTGGGCGGGCGCGGGGTGCCCTATCGCTATGGGTCGGCCCTCGACGAGGCCGGCGCGCCCGACCCCGTCACGGTGGACAGCCTGGTGGCCCGGCTGCGCGCGGTCTTTCCGGCCGCGGCGGGGGCGCGCATCGACCATGCCTGGTGCGGCGTGCTGGCGGTGCCGCGCGACTGGTGCGCCACGGTGGGCTTCGATCCCGCCACCGGCCTGGGCTGGGCG
>JACXUX010000331.1 GCA_014763725.1 Rhodobacterales bacterium | reverse complement strand
GGGTCGGGCTTGGCATTGTCGGGCAGGATAGCGCAGGCCCGCCGCCCCGGGTAGGGGCCATCGCGGGCACAGGTCATCCCTGCGGTGCCATGCCCCTAGCCCCGCAGCGCGCGCAACACCGACAGCGCCGCGTCCCACAGGTCGAACAGCCGCGCGGCATAATGTTCACGCGCGACAAAGGGCCGGTCGCCACGGCCGGCGATCTCGGCCTCGATCGTGTCGATCAGCCGCAGCAGGCGGCGGCGGTGCATTCCCAGACGCACCTGCACCGGATCGGCGATCACCCCGGCAAAGGCCGCGACCACCGACCCCGCCAGCACCAGCCCCGCCACCGTGGCGGCCATCAGCCAGGGCGACGGCCCCACGGGAAACACGTCATACCACAGCCCGCCCAGCGTCTGGCCCAGCGGAAATTCGGCGACGGCCGCGCTGCGCGAGATCGTCCCCGCGATCCCCGGCGCCAGCGAGATCACGCCCGGGGTCAGCGCGTGGAACGCCACCGCCCCCACGGCCAGCGTCAGCAGCGCGGTCGTGAACTCGGCCATGGCCGACCGCGTGCCGGTATATTCGCCCAGCGCCGCGACGATGCGGTCGGCCGTGGCCTGCGCCGCGTCCGGGCTGCCGCGGGTGCGCAGCATCTCGCGCAGGCGGGGCGCGGCCAGGATGGCGCGCACCAGATCCTCGCGGTCGGGCAGGGCTGGGGCGGCGGGCAGCGGCACCTCCAGCAGGTCGGTGAGGATCGCGGCCTCGACCCGGGCCGCGACGGCGGTGCGCAGCAGCAGCCGGCGGCTGCCCAGCCAGGCCGCCGCCCGCGGCACATGCAGCCTGCCACAGGCCCAGGCGCCGATCCGCATCAGCACCAGCAGCGGCGACAGCATCACGTTGACCGGCGCGCGCAGCACGTCGGCCCCCAGCGCCGCCCCATGCAGCCGCAGCGTGCCAGGCCAGGTCATGTGCCGGCGCACGAACCCGTCGACCATCGCCCGCCGCGCCGCAAAATAGGCCGCCGCCGAGGTGCCGGGCCGGGCTGCGGCATCGGACGATGGGGTCATGCGGGCGGCTCCTGCGGACACGGATGGCGGGTCGACCGCCGCTGTGGCAAAGATAGGCACGCGCGCCAGTACCGGAAGACCCCCGGGTGTCGGTTCGCGGCAGGCGGGCCGGGGAACCGCGCGGCGATCAGACACCCTGTGTCAGGGGGCGCGCCAGGTGCTTTTCCAGGGGGATATGGCAGCCCGTAGGGGAGTCGAACCCCTCTTCCCAGGTTGAAAACCTGGTGTCCTAACCGATAGACGAACGGGCCATCGCCGGTGTGGGCGGGACTTAGACTGCGGCGCGGGGCGGCGCAAGGGGCAAAACGCGCCCCTTGCGCCGCCGGTCGGTCAGGCGACCTCGGCGAAGACCAGGCGCAGGGCGCGGTCGAGCTTGTCGAACATCTCGTCCATCTGCGGCTCGGTCAGGATGAAGGGCGGGCAGAGCACGATCGACTGGCCCAGCGGGCGGCAGATCAGGCCCTGGTCGGTGCAGGCATTGGCGATGCGTTCGCTGACCGACAGCGTGCCGGGGAAGGGCGTCTTGGTGGCGCGGTCCTTGACCGCCTCGAGCGCCCACATGTAGCCGATGCCGCGCAGTTCGCCGATGTTGGGGTGACGGGCGATCTCGGCCAGGCCCGCCTGCATCCGCGGGGCCAGCCGGCGGACGTTGTCGGCCAGGCCCTCGTTCATCACCACGTCGATCGCCTTGAGCGCGATGGCGCAGCCCACCGGATGGCCCGAGGTGGTGAAGCCGTGTGGGAATTCCTCGATCGCCTCGGCCGCGGCCTGGACGCGGTCGGACAGGTCGGGACCCAGGATCACCGCGCCCATCGGGAAGAAGCCCGCCGTCAGGTTCTTGGAACTGATGATCGCATCGGGCATGAAGTCGTAGGTCTGGCTACCCCAGGTGTTGCCGGTGCGGCCAAAGCCGCAGATCACCTCATCCGCGATCAGCGGGATGCCGTATTTCTTCAGGATCGGGGCCACGGTCTGGAAATAGCCCGCGCTGGGGGGGATCACGCCGCCCGCGCCCATCACCGGTTCGGCAAAGAAGCCCGCGATCGTGTCGGGGCCTTCCTTGATGATCGTTTCCTCCAGCTCGCGGCCGAGGCGCGCGGTGAACTGGGCCTCGGTCTCGCCCGGCTGGCCGAAGCGCCAGTAATGCGGGCAGGTCAGGTGCAGGAAGCCGGGCAGGGGCAGGCCGAAGACGGAATTGTAGGGCTTGCCAGTCATGCTGGCCGAGACGGCGGTGACGCCGTGATAGGCGTTCCAGCGCGTCAGGATCTTGCGTCGTTCCGGGTGCCCCTCGGCCCGGCCGAGGAACCACAGGATCTTGACCATGGTGTCGTTCGCCTCGGACCCCGAGTTGGTGTAGAACACCCGGCCACGGTCGAAGGGCGAGACCTGAACCAGCTTTTCGCTGAGCATCACGGTCTGGTCCGACATCCGCCCGAAGAAGGCGTGATAGCCCGGGAAGCGGGCGTATTGCGCCTGGGCCGCGGCGATCAGGCCGGGGTGGTCGAAGCCCGCGACCATGTTCCACAGGCCCGAGTTCGAGTCGAGATAGCGGTTGCCGCGGACATCGAAGACATAAGGGCCCTCGCCATGGGTCAGCACGACCGTCCCGCGTTCCTGCACCGAGGGCAGGTCGGTGAAGCCGTAGAGGGAATTGGCATCTGCCCGCGTTTCCCAGCTGTTCGGAGCGTTGTCCCGCATGGTTCCGGTCCTTTCCGTGATCGGTCTGGGCCGCAGGCTAGCCGGGCAGGCCCGGGGGTGCAATCGCCGCGCCGCCCGGGGCGGGCGGAATGGCGCGCCGGGGCGGCGGAATGGC
>JACXUX010000055.1 GCA_014763725.1 Rhodobacterales bacterium | reverse complement strand
ACCCCCAGCAGCGCCACCGCCGCGAAATACCACAGGCTGACGCCCGCGGCGAACATCACCGCCGCCCCGCCCATCAGCAGCATCAGCGACGTGCCCAGGTTCGGCTGCATCAGCACCAGGACCGTCGGCGCCACGATCAGCAGCACCGGGATCGCCACCCACAGCGGGCGCGAGGTCTTCTTCACGTCCAGCCAGTCGTAATAGGCGGCCAGCATCATCACCAGCGTGATCTTCATCAGCTCCGACGGCTGCAGCGTGATGAAGCCAAGGTCGATCCAGCGTTGCGCGCCCATGCCCACGGTGCCGAAGAACTCCACCGCCAGCAGCAGCAGCACGGATATGCCATAGGCCACCCCCGCCATGTTGCGGATGAACCAGATGGGGGTGAAGGCCACCGCGAACATCAGCACCAGCCCGGCGGCAAAGCGCTTGATCTGGGGTTCGGCCCAGGGCTCCATCCGGCCGCCGGCCACCGAATACAGCATCAGCGCCCCGGTCGCCGCCACCGCCACCAGCAGCAGCACCAGCCCCCAGTTCATGAACAGCACCTTGCGCAGCCCGGTCGGCGCGGTCTTGATGCGGTATTCCAGAAAGCTCATGGCCGGGACTCTGCGCTGCGGGGATCAGGCACGGGAACTGCCCGCCTCGGGCACCAGGTCGGGGCGCAGCTTCATGTTGCGCTGCTGCGTCTCGATCCGGTTGCGCTGGGCGGCGGGATAGGCGCTCAGCGGCGGCATCTCGCCGGTCAGCGCGCGCAGGATGATGTCGCGCGCGATGGGGGCGGCTGCGGTCGACCCGCCGCCGCCATGTTCCACCACGACCGAGATCGCGATCCGCGGCGCCTGGGCGGGCGCGTAGGCCACGAACAGCGCATGGTCGCGCCGGTTCCAGGGCAGGTCCTCGTTGCCCACGACGCCGCGGGCGCGTTCGGCCGCGCTGATGTTGCGCACCTGGCTGGTGCCGGTCTTGCCCGACAGGGCCAGCGTTTCCTCGACGATCCGGCTGGAAAAGGCGGTGCCGCGCTTCTGGTTCATCACCGCATACATGCCCTGCTGCACCGCGGCCAGATGTTCGGGGCGCAGGCCCAGGGGCGGGGCCTCGGGCACCGGGCGGTCGACGCCGCCCACGGCGGCCACCAGCCGCGGCGCCACCGCCCGGCCGGTGGCGATGCGCGCCGTCATCACCGCCAGCTGCAGCGGCGAGGTCAGCACATAGCCCTGGCCGATCGAGGCGTTGATCGTGTCGCCGATGCGCCATTCGGCGCCGTGGCGGGCGGCCTTCCAGGCCTTGTCGGGCATCACGCCCTCGGCAATCGCGGACATCGGCAGGTCGTGCCGCAGGCCCAGGCCCAGGCGGCGGCCCATCTCGGCGATCTTGTCGATGCCCACGCGCTGGGCGATGTCGTAATAATAGACATCGCAGCTTTCGGCCAGCGACCGCGCCAGATCGACCCGGCCATGGCCGCCGGATTTCCAGCAATGGAACCGCCGGCCGCCCGATTCCAGGAACCCCGGGCAGGACAATCTGGTGGCCGGCGTGATCACCCCGGCCTCGAGCGCGGCCAGCGCCGTGACCATCTTGAAGGTGGACCCGGGCGGATAGACGCCCTGCACCGTCTTGTTCGCCAGCGGGCGGTGGTCGTTGCCGGTCAGCGCGTTGTAGTCGGAATGGCTGATGCCGCGCACGAACAGGTTGGGGTCGAAGGACGGGGACGAGGCGATGGCCAGCAGATCCCCCGTGGCCAGGTCCAGCACCACGGCGGCGGCGCTTTCCTCGCCCAGACGCACCTGGACATAGTTCTGCAGCCCCGCGTCGATCGTCAGCCGCACGTCGGCGCCGGCGGTGCCCTCGTCGCGGTCCAGTTCGCGCATGATCCGCCCGACCGAGTTCACCTCGATCCGCCGGGTGCCGGCCTGGCCGCGCAGGTCGTCCTCCATCCAGGTCTCGACCCCGATCTTGCCGATCTGGAACCGCGGAATCTGCAGCAGCGGATCGGGGTTTTCCAGTTTCGCCAGGTCGCTTTCCGACACCGGGCCCACATAGCCCACGACATGGGCGAAATCCTCGCGCAGCGGATAGACGCGGCTCAGGCCCACCTCGGGGTTGATGCCGGGCAGGGCGGGGGCGTTCATCGCGACGGCGGACAGATCCTCCCATCGCAGGCGGTCGGCCACCGTGATGGGGACAAAGGCGGACCGGCGCGCGGCCTCTCTCAGCGTGCGGTCGATGTCTTCGGGCGTCAGCGGGATCACCTGCGCCAGCCGGTCCAGCGCGGCGGGCAGGTCGCCCGCATCCTCGCGCGTGATCACAACGCGGTAGTTCTGTTCGTTGCCCGCGATCAGCACGCCGTTGCGGTCCAGGATGCGGCCGCGGGCGGGCGGGATCAGGCGGATGTTGATCCGGTTTTCCTCGGCCAGCAGCTGGAAGGTGTCGGCCTGTTCCAGCTGCATGTAGCGCATCCGCAGGCCCAGCACGGCGGTAAAGGCCACCTGCGCCGCCCCCAGCATCAGGGCGCGGCGGGTGATCTGGCGGGCGCTGGCCTCGGTATCCTTGGGGCTTCGTCTCACATCCGCCTCCCGTGGGCGTCGACCTCGCCCGTGGCGGGCTTGCGCAGGCCGAAGGCCAGCCGCGACAGCGCGACCACGGCCGGATAGCACAGGATGGTGATCGCCACCTGCACCAGAGCCTGGCCCAGCGCCACCTGCGGCAGGAAGGCCACCGCCAGCACCAGCCGGTAGGCCAGCGCGGCCAGCACCATCACAACGGCCACCATCGCCCATTCCAGCAGCAGCCCCAGCTCGCGCGAAAAGGCCGCGCGCGACCGCAGGAATTCCGCCCCCAGCACGACCAGCGCCGCCCACAGGCCGGGCGGGCGCATCAGCAGCAGATCCTCCATCAGCAGGATCAGCGCGATCAGCCAGACCGGCACGAAATCCGGCCGCCGCAGCACCCAGGCAAAGGTCACCGCCAGCAGCAGGTCGGGCCCCGGCAGCCCGCCGGGCGCGGAATCCAGCGGCAACAGCCGCAGGAACAGCAGCATCCCCGCCAGGCCCGCATAGGCCAGCCGGAACAGATGGGGCGAGGCCGCGGCCAGATCAGCCATCGTCGCCCCCGGCGGGCGGGGCGGGCGGCGGTGCCGCGCCCGGACCCGCGGCCAGCCCCGGCGGCACGATCAGCCCGCCCGGTTCGGCGATGCGTTCGGTTTCATGGCTGCGCAGCACGCGCAGGAATTCCAGCCGTTCGTAATCGGCCGCCAGCCGCACCCGCAGCCGCCGGTCGGTGCCCTGGGCCACCTGGCCCACCAGCAGCCCCGCGGGCAGCATCCCCGCGTCGCCCGAGGTCACGACCCGGTCGCCCGGCCGCACCATGTCGGGTTTTTCCAGGAATTCCAGCGGCGGGGCGGCGGTGTTGTCGCCCGACAGAAGCGCCTTCTGCCCCGAAGGCTGGACCGTCACCGGCACCCGGCTGGAGCTGTCCGTCAGCAGCAACACCCGGCTGGCGGACCGCCCCACGCCCGAGATGCGGCCCGCCAGCCCGATGCCGTCCATCGTGGCCCAGCCGTCGCGGATGCCGTCGCGTTCCCCCACGTTGATCAGCACCGACTGCCGGAACGGGCTGCCGGAATCGGCCAGCACCACGCCCGTGACATGCGTCAGCTTGGGGTCCAGCCGCACCTGGTTCAGGTCCAGCAGACGGGCGTTCTTCTGTTCCAGCTGCAGCGCGGCCTCTTTCCAGGCCTTCATCTGCTGCAGTTCGCGCCGCAATTCCTGGTTCTGTTCGTAGATGCGGGCATAGGACTGGAAGTCCTCGACCATGTCGGCCAGGCGCGTCACCGGCAGCAGCACCCAGTCCATGCCGGGCACCACCCGGTCGACCAGCGCCATGCGAAAGCGTTCGACGCGGGGGCTGTCGATCCGCCACAACAGGAACAGCCCGATCAGCGCCAGCACCAGCCCGCCGACCAGGATGCGGCGGATCGGTCGGGCGAACTCCTCGGGCGAGGTGCGGTCGCGGGCCACGGGCGGCGTCCTTTGCGCTGGTCAGGGCCGCGGGGCGGGTGGCCCCGCTCAGCTGTCGTAGTCGATCACATGCCTGAGCTGCTTTTCATACTCCAGCGCCTTGCCGGTGCCCAGGGCAACACAATTCAGTGACTCGTTGGCGACCGAGATCGACAGCCCCGTCGCCTCGCGCAGCGCCAGGTCCAGATCGCCCAGCAGCGCGCCGCCCCCGGTCAGCATCACGCCGCGGTCGACGATGTCGGCGGCCAGGTCGGGGGGCGTCGCCTCCAGCGCCTGCATCACCGCATCGCAGATCTGCTGGACGGGTTCGGCCAGCGCCTCGGCCACCTGGGCCTGGCTGATCTCGGTTTCCTTGGGCACGCCGTTCAGCAGGTCGCGGCCGCGGATCTGCATCGACTGGCCGCGGCCGTCGTCGGGCATGCGCGCGGTGCCGATGCTGGTCTTGATGCGTTCGGCCGTGCTTTCGCCGATCAGCAGGTTCTGGTGCCGGCGCAGGTAGTTGATGATCGCCTCATCCATCCGGTCGCCGCCCACGCGGACCGACCGGGCATAGACGATGTCGCCCAAGGACAGCACCGCCACCTCGGTCGTGCCGCCGCCGATGTCGACGACCATGCTGCCCGTGGGGTCGGTGATGGGCATCCCCGCGCCGATGGCCGCGGCGATGGGTTCGGCGATCAGCCCGGCGCGGCGCGCGCCCGCCGACAGCACCGACTGGCGGATCGCCCGCTTTTCCACCGGGGTCGCGCCATGCGGCACGCAGACGATGATCTTGGGTTTGCTGAACGTCGTGCGCTTGTGCACCTTGCGGATGAAATACTTGATCATCTCTTCCGCGCTGTCGAAGTCGGCGATCACCCCGTCGCGCATGGGGCGGATCGCCTCGATGCTGCCGGGGGTGCGGCCCAGCATCAGCTTGGCATCCTCGCCCACCGCCAGCACCTGCTTTTTCCCGTCCTTGACGTGGTAGGCCACGACCGAGGGTTCGTTCAGCACGATCCCCCGACCCTTGACATAGACGAGCGTGTTGGCCGTGCCGAGGTCGATCGCCATGTCAGACGAGAAGAGACCCGAGAGAAGCGACATGCTGGGCTGATCCTTTGGATCGAAAACTGGGGGTGCCCGCGACTCGGGGGCCGAGGCAAGCGTCTCCTTGTAGCCCCCGCGCCGGGTCAGGGGAAGGGCTGCCCGCCCCCGTCCCGGCGCCTTTCCGCCGCAGCTGCAAAGGCCCCCCCGCGGGGTCAGCCGGCCGCGGTGCTGCCGTAGTGGACGGTCTTCACATCCTCGCCCGGGGCGGTCTTCTGCCGGCGCACGATCAGCCGGTTCAGCGCGTTGATATAGGCCCGGGTCGAGGCGACGATCGTGTCGGTATCCGCGGCGGTGCCGGTCACGATGCGGCCGTCCTCCTCCAGCCTTACGCTGACGGTGGCCTGGGCGTCGGTGCCCTCGGTCACGGCATGGACCTGATAGACCTGCAGCCGCGCCTTGTGCGGGAACAGCATCTTGACGCAGTTGAAGGCGGCATCGACCGGCCCGTCGCCGGTGGCGTCGATGTGGTGGTCGACCCCGTCCACGGCCAGGACCATGTCGGCCTCTTGCGGGCCATCGGTGCCGCAGATCACGCGCAGCTTGCGCAGCTGCAGGTATTCGTGGGCGTCGCTGGTCTGTTCGTCGGACACCAGCGCGATCAGGTCGTCGTCGTAGACCTCCTTCTTGCGGTCGGCCAGCGCCTTGAAGCGGACGAAGACATCGTTCAGCTGGTTGTCGGCCAGGTCATAGCCCAGTTCGCGCAGCTTGGACCGCAGCGCGGCGCGGCCGGAATGCTTGCCCATGGCGATGTTCTTGGCATGCAGGCCGATATCCTCGGGGCGCATGATCTCGAACGTCTCGACGTTCTTCAGCACGCCGTCCTGGTGGATGCCGCTTTCGTGCAGGAAGGCGTTCTTGCCCACGATCGCCTTGTTCGGCTGGACGACAAAGCCCGACACGGTCGACACCCGCCGCGACAGGTGCATGATCTTCGTCGTGTCGATGCCGGTGGTGAAGGGCAGGATGTCGTTGCGCACCTTCATCGCCATCACCACCTCTTCCAGGGCGGTGTTGCCGGCGCGTTCGCCCAGGCCGTTGATCGTGCATTCGATCTGGCGCGCGCCCGCCTCGACCGCGGCCAGCGCATTGGCCGTGGCCATGCCCAGGTCGTTGTGGCAGTGCGTGGCAAAGGTGATGGTGTCGGCGCCCGGCACCCTTTCCAGCAGCA
The DNA here is from genome assembly GCA_014763725.1 of Rhodobacterales bacterium. Taxonomy (GTDB): domain Bacteria; phylum Pseudomonadota; class Alphaproteobacteria; order Rhodobacterales; family Rhodobacteraceae; genus JACXUX01. The sequence goes on along the minus strand of JACXUX010000055.1, from coordinate 7,126 downwards.
TGCGGATGATGTTCGCGCTTTCGCGCGGATAGGTATAGCCCACCGTGTCGGGTATGTTGATCGTGGTGGCGCCGGCCTTGATGGCGATTTCCACCACGCGGCACAGATAGTCGGGTTCGGTCCGCGTGGCATCCATGGGCGACCATTGCACGTTGTCGCACAGGTTGCGGGCGTGGGTCACGGTGTCATGGATGCGCTGGGCCATCTGGTCCATGTCCAGATTGGGGATCGCGCGGTGCAGCGGCGAGGTGCCGATGAAGGTGTGGATCCGCGGCTGGCGGGCGTGGCGCACGGCCTCCCAGCAGCGGTCGATGTCCTTGAAGTTCGCGCGCGCCAGGCCGCAGATCACGGCATTGCGGCTGCGGCGGGCGATTTCGGACACCGCGGCAAAGTCGCCTTCGGACGCGATGGGAAAGCCCGCCTCGATGATGTCGACGCCCATCTCGTCCAGCAGCTGGGCGATTTCCAGCTTTTCGTCGTGGGTCATCGTGGCGCCGGGCGACTGTTCGCCGTCGCGCAGGGTGGTGTCGAAGATCAGGACGCGGGCGGCGTCGGCGGGGGCGGTGGTCATGGCGGTCTCTCGCTGGTCAGGGGCGGGTGCCTGGGGCGACCCTTGGGCTGGTTCTTGGGCGCTGGTCACCTCCGAGCGGTCGCGCCCGGGGGGCACGCTCAGAGGCAGCTAAGGAGAAGCAGCCCGCGGGCGGGCGCCGCGCCAGGGCGCGCAGCAGGGGAAAGAATGTGGCCATCCCACGTCATGGGGGCGGACTATACCGCCAAACCGCACAAAGGAAAGCCCGAAATTCGCGGCCTGCGGTTTGACGCGGGCGGCGGGGGGAGGGCACCCTGCTGCCAACCAGAAACGGGCAGCGCATGACCGACAGATCCAATCCCTACCGGGACCTGCCGCCCACGGCCTATTGGCGCACCGGCGTGGCCGAGCCGGGGCTGTGGGGCCTGACGGGCCTGTGACGGTCGAAATGGGTGCTGCCGGCGGATGCGCGGTTTGCCACCTACGGGTCCTGTTTCGCCCAGCACATCAGCCGCGCGCTGCAGGCCCGGGGGCTGGGCTGGCTGAACGCCCAACCCGCGCCGGGCCGCACCCCGCCCGCCCTGGCCGAGGCCTATGGCTACGGCGTCTTTTCCGCCCGCACCGGTAACATCTATACCGCGGCGCAGCTGCTGGCGCTGGTGCGGATGGCGCTGGGCCACGACGACCCCGACGCGGCCGAGGTCTGGCCCGATGGCGCGGGCTGGCGCGACAGCCTGCGTCCGGCGATCGAGCCCGCCCCCTTTGCCAGCCGGGACGAGGCGCTGATGTCGCGCCGGTCCACCCTGCGGGCGTTCCGGCGGTCGATCGCGGGGGCGGATGTCTTCGTCTTTACCCTGGGCCTGACCGAGGGGTGGTGCAACGCCGTGACCGGCCAGCCCTATCCGATGTGCCCGGGCACGGCGGCGGGGGTGTTCGACCCGGCGCTGCATCTGTTCGAAAACCACCGCCACGCCCGCGTGCTGGCCGATCTGACCGCGGCGATCGCGCTGATGCGGGCGGAAAACCCGGGGCTGCGGGTGCTGCTGACGGTGTCGCCCGTGCCGCTGACGGCCACCGCCTCGGGGCAGCATGTGCTGGCGGCCACGACCTGGTCGAAATCGGTGCTGCGGGCGGTGGCGGGCGATCTGGCGGCCGACGATCCCGGCGTGGACTATTTCCCCAGCTACGAAATCATCTCCGCCGCCCCCGCCCGCGGTGCCTTCTGGGAGCCGAACCTGCGCAGCGTGGCGCGCGCCGGGGTCGAGACGGTGATGGGGGCCATTTCTTCGCAGGCCTGAACCTGACCGGGCCTGCGGTGCATGGCGCGGCCCCCCCCGACCGGCAGGCCCAGATCGAGGCCGAGATGGCCGCCGCCGAACTGGTCTGCGAGGAGATGACGCTGGAGCGGTTCAATGCCGGCTGATCTGCCCGACCTGCTGGTGATCGGCGACAGCCATTCCAATGCCCTGGCCGAGGGCGCCGCGGCCCAGGGCCTGCGGGTCGAGATGCTGCGGTTTTCCGGCAACATCTGGCATTCGGGCCGGGTGGTGGCCCATGCCGACCACGGGCTGTGGGTGCGCGGCCTGCGTGCCATGCAGGCCGAGATCCTGGCCCTGCGCGACCGGCTGGGCGGCCGGTCCGTGCTGACGGCCGAGGTGCCGGTGCTGGGCGCGTTCGGCTATCACCTGGGCCGGCTGGTGCCGCCGATGGGCTTTGTCGGCCATGTGGCGGATGCCGCGGCCTTTGACGCCGATCCGGGCGCGCTGGCGATGTCGCAGGCCTTTGTGGACGCCTATGTGGCGCATCACCGCGCCGGGCTGGTGCGGCTGGCGCGCACGGTGATGCGGGCCTGTCCGCTGGTGGTGGTGGCGCCGCCGCGGGCCTTTGACCGGCCGAACTATGCCGCGGTGCGGGCGGCGATCACGCGCCAGCTGCGCGCCGGCCGGGTCGAGGTGTATGACCCCGCCCCCGACCTGTGCGGCGAGGGCGTGCTGGACCCCGGCTATCTGATGGCGGACGGCACGCATGGCAACGCCCGCTACGGCGCGGCGATCATCGCGGCGATGCAGGCCGCGGGCCGTCTGCCCCGGGTGCGCTGAGGCCCCGATTTTTCTGCGAAAAATCGCCACTTGCCGCCTGACGCCCGGCGCCTAGGTGGTGGCGGGCAACAGGGGGGCGGCATGGAACGGGCCTTGGTCATCGGTGTTTCGGGCGGGATCGGCGCGGCGCTGGCGCGGCAGCTGGCGCTGCGCGGCGTGGCGGTCACCGGCCTGTCGCGGCGCGACGACGGGTTGGACGTGACGGATGAGGCCAGCCTGGCCGCCGTGCTGGGCCGGCTGAGCCCGCCCTATGACGCGCTGCTGGTGGCCACCGGCGCGCTGGCCCCGCCGGGCCTGGGGCCGGAAAAGGCGCTGCGCGGGCTGGGTGCGGCGCAGCTGGCCGCGCAGTTCGCGCTGAACGCCAGCGGGCCGATCCTGGTGCTGAAGCATGCGCTGCGGCTGATGCCGCGCGACCGGCGCTGCGTCTTTGCCGCGCTGTCGGCGCGGGTGGGGTCGATCGGCGACAATGCGCTGGGCGGCTGGTATTCCTATCGTGCCAGCAAGGCCGCGCTGAACCAGCTGATCCACACCGCCGCGATCGAGGTCGGGCGCAGTCACCGCCAGGCGGTGGTGGTGGCGCTGCATCCCGGCACGGTGGACACGGGCTTTGGCGCGGAATTCCACGCCGGCCGCGCCGTGCTGCCGCCGGACGAGTCGGCCGCGCGGCTGCTGGCGGTGCTGGACGGGCTGACCCCGGCCGAGACCGGCGGCTTCTTCGACCATCAGGGCGCGCGGGTTCCGTGGTAGACCGGCTGATCCTGATCCTGGGCGACCAGCTGACCGAAGGTCTGTCGGCCCTGCGCGCGGCCGATCCCGCCCGCGATGCCGTGGTCATGGCCGAGGTGGCGGACGAGGCCGGCTATGTCCCCCACCACCCGCAGAAGATCGCCCTGGTGCTGGCGGCGATGCGCAAGTTCGCGGCGGGGCTGGCGACGCAGGGTTGGCGGGTGATGTATCGCCGGCTGGACGATGCGGAAAACGCGGGGTCGATCCCCGGCGAACTGCTGGCCCGGGCGGCCGAGACGGGCGCGCGGTCGGTGATTGCCACCCAGCCCGGCGAATGGCGGCTGATCCGCGCGCTGGAGGCGCTGCCGCTGCCCGTCACGCTGCTGCCCGACGACCGGTTCCTGTGTTCGCAGGCCGACTTTGCCGCCTGGGCCCGGGGGCGCAAGGCGCTGCGGATGGAAAATTTCTACCGCGACATGCGGCGGCGCACCGGGCTCTTGATGGACGGCGATGCCCCCGCGGGCGGGCAGTGGAACTATGACCACGACAACCGCAGCCCCGCCGCGCCCGACCTGTTCCGTCCCGCGCCCCGCCGGTTCGACCCCGATCCGGTGACGGATGAGGTGCTGGACCTGGTCGCCGCCCGCTTTGCCGCCAATTTCGGCCGGCTGCGCCCCTTTGGCTGGGCGACCGACCGGGCCGGCGCGCTGGCCGCGCTGGAGGATTTCGTCACCCGCCGCCTGCCGCGGTTCGGGGCCGAACAGGATGCGATGCTGCGCGATGACCCCACGCTCAGCCATGCGCTGATCTCGCCCTATCTGAACCTGGGCCTGCTGGACCCGATGGAGGTCTGCCGCGCGGCCGAGGCCGAATGGCAGGCGGGCCGCGCGCCGCTGAACGCGGTCGAGGGCTTCATCCGCCAGATCCTGGGGTGGCGGGAATTCATCCGCGGCCTCTATTTCCTGAAGGGGCCGGACTACACGCAGTCGAACGCGCTGGTGGCCACGCGCCCGCTGCCCGCCGCCTATTGGGGGGGCGAAACGCGGATGGCCTGCCTGAAGGCCGCCGTGGACCAGACCCGCGACCTGGCCTATGCCCATCACATCCTGCGGCTGATGGTGACGGGGAATTTCGCGCTGCTGGCGGGCCTGAACCCCGAAGAGGTGCACCGCTGGTATCTGGCCGTCTACATCGACGCCTTTGAATGGGTCGAGGCGCCGAACACCCTGGGCATGGCGCTGTGGGCCGATGGCGGGGCGGTCGCGTCCAAGCCCTATGCGGCCTCGGGCGCCTATGTCGACCGGATGTCGGACTATTGCGGCAGCTGCGCCTATCGCGTGCGCGACCGGACGGGGCCGCGGGCCTGTCCGCTGAACCCGCTCTACTGGGATTTCGTGGTGCGCCACCGCGACCGGTTCGGCACCAACCCGCGGATGGCGCCGGTCTATCGCACCTGGGACCGCATGGCCGAGGATCACCGCACCGCCGTCCGCCGCGACGCCGCCGCGATCCTGGCGCGGCTGGACGCGGGCCTGCCGGTCTGACGGCGCGCGAAGGCGCAGGCTTCGGGTCGCGGCGGTTTCCCGGGCCGCGCAGTCTGGGGGCAGGAACGCCCCCAGGGGATCTGCGATGACCATCCGCTTCACCCCGCTGCCCACCGCTACCGTCCGCGCCCTGCAGGCGGGCGGGCCCGACGCCCACGGCCAGCTGCCCGAGCGCGCGCTGTCCGACGGCGCTGGCACCCCCTGCCGCCACTGTCTGGCCCATGTGCCGCAGGGGGCGGGGATGCCGATCCTGGCGCACCGGCCCTTTCCCGCACCGCAACCCTATGCCGAGACGGGGCCGATCTTCCTCTGCGCCGATCCCTGCGCGCCCGGGGGCGGGCCGGATCTGTCGGCGATCCTGATCGCGCCCGACCCTCTGCTGCGCGGCTATTCGGCCGACGACCGCATCGTCTATGGCACGGGCGGCGTGGTGCCGACCCCCGCGCTGGCCGCGCAGGCGGCCGACCTGCTGGCCGACCCGGCCGTGGCCTATGTCCATGTGCGGTCGGCCCGCAATGGCTGCTATCCGTGCCGGATCGACCGCGGCCAGGCGGGCTAGAGCGCCGGCGCCACGGTCAGCGCGACGTTGGCATACCAGGTGGCGGCGGCGCGCATCGCCTCATCCGTCAGTTCGGCGGCGATGGGCGACATGATCTCGTGCTGGCGCTTGCCGGTGCGGAAGGCCTTGATCTGGGTCTCGATATAGATCACGTTCTCGCCCGCCAGATTGGGCGCATCGGGGATCAGCGCCACGCCATCGGCGCCGTGGCAGGCGACGCAGTCCTGGGGCGCGGCCTCGGGCGGGCTGGCGGCGGGCAGCGCGACCTGGATCGACTGTCCAGAAAACCAGGCCGCCAGATCGGCGATCGACTGGTCGTCCAGCCCCCGGGCCACCACGGTCATCACCTCGTGCACGCGGCGGCCGTCGCGAAAGGCGGCCAGCTGGTGTTCGATATAGGCGGGGTTCTCGCCCCCGATATGCGGGGCGATGGGGATCCGGGCATAACCGTTCAGCCCGTGGCAGGTGCGGCACAGGCCGGCCTTGGCCTTGCCGGCCGCGGGGTCGCCCGCGGGCAGGGGGGCGGTTTCGGCCAGGGCCGCCTGGGCGAGGAAAACCCCGCCCAGGACGATGATTGCGAAGGAACGCATCAGTTCCCCTCGTACCAGATGCGATAGATCGCGCCGGCCAGTTCGATCATGGCGGTTCCGTCCTCGGCCACATAGGTGACCATCACCCGCGCGCCCACCGGCGTGGTCCGGTTCCACGACCCGTGCTGTCGCCCATGCCGTCGACCTGGTTGTCGGTCCACCACAGCTCGCCCGTGACGGGGTGGAAGTCATGCCCGACCGAGTTGCGCACGCCGTAGGTATAGACCCCGCGCCCCGAGCCATCCAGGTTCATGCGGATGATGCCGCCGATGCCCACCTGGCGATACAGATCCAGCTTCTCGGGCGGGGCGACGTTGAAGGGCTGGCCCAGCGAGATGTAGATCTTGTTGTCGGGCCCGATCTTGCAGACCCGGGCGGTGTGGTTGAAGCTTTCCTCCTCGACCGGGATCAGGTTGCCCTTGGCCACCAGGTTGAAGGCCGCCACGTCCGGGCTTTCGTAGAAGAACTCGGCCGCGGGGAACAGCAGCACGCGGTTCTGTTCGGCGATATACAGGAACCCGTCCTTCGAGAAGCAGGGCCCGTTCGGGATCGAGAACTGCAGCGAGGGCGCGAAGTCCTTCACCTCGTCCGCGACGCGGTCCTTGTTGCGGTCGGTGACGGCCCAGACCTTGTCCTTGCGGGTGCCGCAAAGGTGACGATGCCCTGCGGCCCGACGGCCATGTGCCGCGCATCCGGCACGATGGCGTAAAGCCCGATCCTGAAGCCCTGCGGCAGGGTGATGCGTTCCAGGTTCTTGCGGATCCCGTCGGCAAAGGCGCCGTCCTGCGGGACAAGGGTGAATTCGGTCGTGCCCGTGGTCTGGAAGTTCGACAGCTTTTCCAGATTGTCGGGCACCTGCGCGCCCTGCGCGAGAGCCGCGCCCGCCCCGATCGCCAGTGCGACGACCGTCGCCAGCGACAGTCGCATCCCATCCTCTCAGTGGTTTGTCGGTCGTTGCCGTTGCGGAATCGGCGTGGGGCCTCCCGCCCCGCACCGGGGGTCAGGCTGACAAGACCTGGGTGCAACGTCAAGTCGCATCTGGAAAATTGGCCAGTCAGCCAGACCAGTTCAACCCTGGC
>JACXUX010000054.1 GCA_014763725.1 Rhodobacterales bacterium | reverse complement strand
GGCCAGCGGGTGGCGGCGGCGGGTCTGGGCATAGCGGCGCACCAGCACGTCGGCCGAACAGTCCAGATACAGCACCTCGGGCGCCACGCGCGGGTCGCGGGTCAGGCGGTCGATCAGCTCGATCACCGCGCCTGCGGCAAAGTCGCGGTTGCGCACGTCCAGGCCCAGGGCGACGGGGCGGTCCAGCGGCGGGCCTTCCAGCAGGCGGGGCACCAGCGACAGGGGCAGGTTGTCGATCACCTCATAGCCCAGATCCTCGAGCGCGTCGATCGCCGTGGACCGGCCCGCCCCCGAGGGGCCCGTGACCAGGACCAGACGCTGCGCCGCCTCGGTGGCGGCGGGTGCCGCCGGATCGCCCGTTGTCGTCATGCCGCCCGCCCCGCGGTCAGATACTGCACCAGCGAAGCGGCAAGATGGGCCCTGTCCGGACCAAGGACAAGGTCCACCTCGCGGCCCAGCAGCGAAAGTTTGCGAAAGGGCGGCAGCCGTTCGGTCTCGTCCAGGCCCAGGTCGACGGCCAGCGCCACGGGCAGCGGCCCCGTGGGTGCGGCGCGCAGCAGGCCGATGCCGCGCGCCTCGATCAGGCCGGCCAGCGCGGGCGGGCAGCGCGCGATCAGCCGCCCGTCGGGGGCGGGGGCGATCTCGGTCCGGTCGTCGGCCAGAAGCCCCGCGCCCAGCGCCATCATCCGCAGCGCCAGCGCCGACTTGCCCGCCCCCGAAGGCCCCAGGATCAGGCAGGCCTGCCCGCGCCAGCCCACGCAGCTGGCATGCAGAACCAGCGGGCCGGTCGCCCCGGTCACACCGGCAGGCCGACCACGAAGCGCGCGCCCAGCGGGTCCGAGGTCGGGTCGGCGTGGGTGGGGCGGATGTTCTCGGCCCAGATCACGCCGCCATGCGCCTCGACGATCTGCTTGGAGATCGCCAGCCCCAGGCCCGAATGGTTGCCGAACTGGCCGGCCGGGCGTTCGGAATAGAAGCGCTTGAAGATCTTGGTCAGCGCCTGGTCGGGGATGCCGGGGCCCGTATCCTCGACCACCACCAGCACGCGGTTTTCCCGGCGGCGCACCCAGACGCGGACCGCGTCGCCCTCTTCGCAGAAGGAAATCGCATTGCCGATCAGGTTGACGAACACCTGCGCCAGCCGCGCCTCAAGCCCGTGGATCACGATGGGCTGCGGCGGCAGGTCGGTGATGAAGTCGACCCCCTTTTCGCCCGCCTGGCGCGCCAGGTATTCCGACAGGTTGGCGATGGTCTTCAGCAGGTCGAAGGGCTGCTCCTCCTCCTTGACCAGTTCGCTGTCCAGCCGGCTGGCGTTCGAGATGTCGCTGACCAGACGGTCCAGCCGGCGCACGTCGTGTTCGATGACATCCAGCAGCTTCTCGCGCTGTTCGTCCTTCTTCACGAAGCGCAGGCTGCCCACGGCCGACCGCAGGCTGGCCAGGGGGTTCTTGATCTCATGCGCGACATCGGCGGCGAACTGTTCGTTGGCGTCGATCCGGTCGTAAAGCGCCGTCACCATCCCGCGCAGCGCGACCGACAGGCGCCCGATCTCGTCCGGCCGGGCGGTCAGGTCGGGGATGCGGATGCGCCCGGTGCGGCTGCGGGCGTTGCGGTCGCGCCCGACCTCGGCCGCGGCGGCCAGGTCCGACAGCGGGTTGGCGATGGTCGAGGCCAGCACCAGGCTGAGCCCGATCGACACCAGCAGCGCCACGACGAACATCTGCAGCACCTGTTCGCGTTCGTTGCGCACCAGGCGGTCGATTTCGCCCGCGGCCGAGGTGACGGCCACCACCCCCAGAACCGCACCGTCGCGCAGGATGGGCGTGGCCACCGAAAACAGCGTGCCGCCGCTGGCCGGATCGCGCCCAGTGTCCGACCGCGTCTCGCCCCCCTGGGCGGCGGGCAGCAGCGCGCGGGCCAGGGATTCGGCGCCCTCGGGCGCTGCAGGCGGTGGGGTGCGCGCGAACAGGGCCGAGACGAAGTCCCAGACCGCGTTCAGGAAATCGGTGATGACGGTCGTCTGGTCGTCGGCCGCCGCCGCCGCGGGGTGGACCGCGCCGGTCGCGCTGGCGATCAGTGTGCCGCGGGTGTCGAAGACGAAGGCCTCGACCCCCGGGGCCAGGGCGATCCCCGCCAGTGTGGCGGGCACGTCGATGCCGTCGCCGACGGCCATGTTGACCGGGCCGGCCTGGGGCATCCGCGCCTCGAACACGTCGGCGATCAGGCGGGCCTCGTTCACCAGGCCGCGTTCGCGTTGCAGCGCCAGGCTGTCGCGGAACGGGTTCAGGAACAGCACCCCGGCCACCAGCACGATCAGCGCCAGCAGGTTGAAGACGATGATCTTGCGCGCCAGCGGCGAGCGGTTCAGCGACACCAGCCCTCGCCGCACCCGCCCCTGGCGCCGTTCGGCGTCATCCAGGCTGTCGGGCGAGACCCAGTCCTCGCCCAGCAGCACCTGTCCGTCCGGCCGACGGGGGGCGGAACGGGACGAGGGGCGGGGCAAGGCGGTCATTCTTCGTTGTAGCGATAGCCGATGCCGTAGAGCGTCTCGATCGCCGAGAAATCGGGATCGACGGCGCGCATCTTCTTGCGCAGCCGCTTGATGTGGCTGTCGATCGTGCGGTCGTCGACATAGACCTGATCGTCATAGGCCACGTCCATCAGCTGGTCGCGGCTTTTCACGAAGCCGGGCCGCTGGGCCAGCGCCTGCAGCAGCAGGAATTCGGTCACGGTCAGCGACACGTCCCGACCCTTCCAGCTGACCGAATGGCGCAGCGGGTCCATCCGCAGATGGCCGCGTTCCAGGATCTTGGACTCTTCGGTCACCGCGACCTCGCCGGACGAGATCGCCTCCTGCCGGCGCAGCAGGGCGCGGATTCGTTCGACCAGCAGCCGCTGGCTGAAGGGCTTCTTGACATAGTCGTCGGCACCCATGCGCAGGCCCAGAACCTCGTCGATTTCATCATCCTTCGAGGTCAGGAAGATGATCGGGATCGAGGTCTTCTGGCGCAGTCGCTGCAGCAGGTCCATGCCGTCCATCCGCGGCATCTTGATATCCAGCACCGCCATGTCGGGCATCCGCCTGTTGAAGGCATCCAGCGCCGACTGGCCGTCGTTGTAGGTTTCGACCTCGAAGCCCTCGGCCTCGAGCGTCATGGACACCGACGTCAGGATGTTCCTGTCGTCGTCCACAAGGGCGATCCTTGACATCTGCGATTTTCCTGTGCTGCCCGGTCTGCCTGATTTTTGCCACATATTCCGCCTTTCGCCCCGCAGAATCAACCGGTAACCGCGAATCATCACCCCGTCGCCGGGTGATCCGACCGTGAAATTCCGAAGATTCGACTAATTTGCCTCACCCGCGGGCGGATGCGGGGGGCGGCGGGCGCCCGCGATCGGCGGCGCGCCGCGCGCGCGCAATTTGATTGCGCTAACTGCGACAAAGGCTTCTGTTCCTTCCGCGTGCTGTCGTGTATACGACACGGGTCGGCCCCGACGGCGGCCGTTGGGCGCTCCCCTGGCCCGGAGCGCTGAAGTCTATCTGAACAGGCCGCTCCACGCGGCATCGGGAGCTTGCTTATGACAACTGGACGCGTGAATCCGGCGCATCTTCTGGACCATCAAGGCATCACCGGACTGCGCTCGGTCCACTACAACCTGATCGAACCGGCGCTGGTCGAGGCGGCCGTGGTCCGCGGCGAGGGCAAGCTGGGCCTGGGCGGCGCGTTCCTGGTGTCGACGGGCCAGTTCACCGGCCGTTCGCCCAAGGACAAGTTCGTCGTGCGCACCCCGTCGGTCGAAGACACGATCTGGTGGGACAACAACGGCGCCATGGCCCCCGAGGCGTTCGACCGGCTGCATGCCGACATGCTGGACTACATGAAGGGCCGCGACTTCTTCGTGCAGGATCTGTATGCCGGGGCCGATCCCGAACACCGGCTGGACGTGCGCATGGTGACCGAACTGGCCTGGCACGGCCTGTTCGTCCGCCATCTGCTGCGCCGCCCCGCCCGCGAGGAGCTGGACAGCTTCGTCCCGTCCTGGACCGTCATCAACTGCCCGGGGTTCAAGGCCGATCCGGCGCGGCACGGCTGCCGCACCGAGACGGTGATCGCCATGAACTTCGACAAGCGTTTGATCCTGATCGGCAACACCGCCTATGCCGGCGAGAACAAGAAGTCGGTCTTCACCCTGCTGAACTACCTGCTGCCGGAAAAGGGCGTGATGCCGATGCACTGCTCGGCCAACCATGCCCCGGGCAAGCCCGAGGAGACGGCGGTGTTCTTCGGCCTGTCGGGCACCGGCAAGACGACGCTGTCGGCCGACCCCGGCCGCGTGCTGATCGGCGATGACGAACACGGCTGGTCTGACCGCGGCACCTTCAACTTCGAAGGCGGCTGCTATGCCAAGACCATCAACCTGCGCCGCGAGGCCGAGCCCGAGATCTACGACACCACCCACCGCTTTGCGACTGTGGTGGAAAACATGGTGTATGATCCCGACACGCTGGTGCTGGATTTCGACGACGCCAGCCTGACGGAAAACACCCGCTGTGCCTACCCGCTCGAGGCGATCTCGAACGCCTCGGCCAATGGGCTGGGCGGGCATCCGAAGAACGTGATCATGCTGACCTGCGACGCCTTTGGCGTGATGCCGCCGGTCGCGCGGCTGACCCCGGCGCAGGCGATGTATCACTTCCTGTCGGGCTTCACCGCCAAGACGGCGGGGACCGAGCGGGGCGTGACCGAGCCCACGCCGACCTTCAGCACCTGCTTCGGCGCGCCCTTCATGCCGCGCCGCCCCGAGGTCTATGGCAAGCTGCTGCAGGAAAAGATCGCCCGGACCGGCGCGACCTGCTGGCTGGTCAACACCGGCTGGACGGGCGGGGCCTATGGCACCGGGCGGCGGATGCCGATCCAGGCCACGCGCGCGCTGCTGACGGCCGCGCTGGACGGGTCGCTGGCCACGGTGCCGTTCCGCAAGGATCCGAACTTCGGCTTTGACGTGCCGGTGTCGGTGCCGGACGTGGACGAGACGCTGCTGAACCCGCGCGACACCTGGGCCGACAAGGCCGCCTATGACGCCCAGGCGCGCAAGCTGGTGGGGATGTTCGCCGAGAACTTCGGCAAGTATGTCCCCTTCATCGACGAGGACGTGAAGGCCGCAGCCCTGGGCTGAGCCCGTCGGGCCGTGCCTTGCCCCCCGCCGGCGCAGGCGGGGGGTTTCACACCCCCCGCACCCCCCGTGGGATATTTGTCCGGGAAGCGGGCAGGGGTCAGGTCAGGGCGCGCCGGATCAGGTTGCCCCCGGTCAGCAGGAGCAGCACCAGCGTCCAGCGGCGGAAGCGCACGGGGTCGAGCCGGTCCTGGATGCGGTAGCCCAGCCACATGCCGGCGGCGGCCGGCAGCACCAGCAGAGCCGACAATGGCAGCGTCGTGGCGTTCAGCACGCCCGAGCCGAGATGCGCCGCCGTCAGCATGACCGCGCCCAGGAAGAAGACCACGCCCTGGACGCGGACAGTTTCCTGCTTGCCGGCATGGACCGACAGCAGGAACACCAGGACCGGCGGCCCCCAGATGCCCGAGACGCCGCCGTAAAGCCCGCCCACCGCGCCCAGGGCATATTCGGCGGCGTTGCGGTGGCGCAGGGTCAGCGCAAGGCTGCGCCCGGCCAGCTGAACTGCGGCAAAGGCGGTGACCGGGACGCCCAGCAGCATCAGCAGCACCGGCTGCGGGATGTCGCGCACGAACTGGGCCGAGACGGGGATGAAGACCAGGATCGCGCCGATCAGCCGCCGGTAGGTGCGGATCGACCCCCAGGCCGCGCGCCAGCCCTGGCGCAGCGCCTGGGCCACGTTGGTGACCAGCACCGGCAGGATCAGCGCGGCCAGCGCCGTTTCCGGCGGCATGATGGCGCCGAAGGTCGACACCATGATCAGCGGCATGGCAAAGCCCGTCGCGCCCTTGACCAGGCCTGCGCCTGCGCTGATGGCGGCGGCGGCGATAAGGGCCCAGAGCGGCAGGCCAGCCAGAATGTCGTGCATCGGTACCTCCTGCGCGGGTTCTAGCGTCCGGCGGCGGCGGATGCACGTGCCTGTCGGCCGCGACACTTTCCTTCACCCTGAGATGTCATCGCGCATTTTTGTTGCGCTGCGCTTGCAAAGGTCCTATGTGCAGGGGCAGAACACCCGACCGGAGCCCCCAAGATGCCGCATGATGGACAGACCCTCGCCGCGCAGCCGCTGCTGGCCGATCTTGTTGACCTGACCGCCGGCGCGCTGGCCGAGGTCGAGGCGCTGGACCAGGCCGCGCGTGCGGCGCTGCGCGCCCGCGTCACGGTGGCGGGCAAGCTGTCGGCCGCGGCCCTGGATGCCCATCAGCACGCCGCCCATTCCATGGCCTGGCTGTGCACCTATGTCGAGGCGCTGCGCCAGATGCGGGCCTGGGCGGTGCGGCTGCAGGACCAGGGCAGCCTGGGCGAGATGGAGGCGCTGATCCTGCAGATCGCCTATGGCGAATACCTCTGCCAGATCCGCGGCGGCATCCCGATGAGCCAGGGCGAAACCGCCCGACTGCAGGACCTGGGCCTGACGCCGGCCGCCCCCGGGGCGGCGGCGGCCGCGCTGATGGACCACGGCAACACCGCGGCGGCCCGCGACCGGCTGGTTGCGCTGATGCGGCAGAATCACGGCCGCGCCACCTTTGGCGCCACGGGGCTGGACGAAGAGCTGGAGATGATCCGCGACCAGTTCCGCCGGTTCGCCGACGAACAGGTGGCCCCGCATGCGCATGAATGGCACCTGCAGGATGCGCTGATCCCGATGGAGATCATCGACCAGCTGGCCGAGATGGGCGTCTTTGGCCTGACCATCCCCGAGGAATTCGGCGGCCTGGGCCTGCCCAAGGCCAGCATGGTCGTGGTGTCCGAGGAGTTGAGCCGCGGCTACATCGGCGTGGGCAGCCTGGGCACCAGGACGGAAATCGCGGCCGAGCTGATCCTCTGCGGCGGGACCGAGGATCAGAAGGCGAAATGGCTGCCCGGCCTGGCCAGCGGCGCGATCCTGCCCACGGCGGTCTTCACCGAACCCAACACGGGGTCGGACCTGGGCAGCCTGCGCACCCGCGCCCGGCGCGACGGCGAAGACTGGGTGATCACCGGCAACAAGTCCTGGATCACCCATGCCGCGCGCACCCATGTGATGACCGTGCTGGCCCGCAGCGTCGAGGGCACGACGGATTATCGCGGCCTGTCGATGTTCCTGGCCGAAAAGACCCCGGGCACCGACGAGACGCCCTTTGTCGACCCCGGCCTGTCGGGTGGCGAGATCGAGGTGCTGGGCTATCGCGGCATGAAGGAATACACCGTCAACTTCGACGGCTTCCGCGTGCGGGGCGAAAACCTGCTGGGCGGGGTCGAGGGGCAGGGCTTCAAGCAGCTGATGCAGACCTTCGAATCCGCCCGCATCCAGACCGCGGCCCGCGCGATCGGCGTGGCGCAGAACGCGCTTGAGGTCGGCCTGCGCTATGCCGAGGACCGCAAACAGTTCGGCAAGGCGCTGGTCGAATTCCCGCGCGTGGCGGGCAAGCTGGCGATGATGGCGGTGGAAATCATGGTGGCCCGCCAGCTGACCTATTTCAGCGCCTGGCAGAAGGACCACGACAAGCGCTGCGACCTTGAGGCCGGGATGGCCAAGCTGCTGGGCGCCCGCGTGGCCTGGGCCGCGGCGGACAATGCGCTGCAGATCCACGGCGGCAACGGCTTTGCGCTGGAATACCAGATCAGCCGCATTCTTTGCGATGCGCGGATCCTGAACATCTTCGAAGGCGCGGCCGAGATCCAGGCCCAGGTCATCGCGCGGCGGCTGCTGGACTAGCGCCGCCGCCGCGCCCCCAGCCGGGGGTGCAGCGTGCCCGCCAGCGCCCAAGCCGCCGCCAGCCCCGCCGCACAGGCCACGAACACGCCCGGCAGCGGGGCCACCAGCAGCACGGCCCAGGCCACGCCCGGCGTGACTATGCCCGACACGTCGCGGAAACTGGAATAGACGGCGGCCATCTCGGTCCGTTCCGACGGCTTGACCGCCATCATGAAGGGCAGCCCGCCCGCCACGTCCAGCACGACCAGCGCCACCGCCGCGACCATCACGCAGCCCATCGCGATCCAGGGCCAGCCGCCAGCCAGTCCCGCGGCCAGAAACCCCGCCGCGGCCAGCGCAAAGCCGCCCCGCACCGCGCCACGCACCCCCACGCGATGCACCAGCCGCAGGATCACCGGCGTGCCGAACAGCAGCGCGTTCGACACCGACAGCGCGACGCCCGCCGCCTTGTCGCCCAGGCCCGCCTCGACGCAGAAGATCGGCAGATAGACCACATAGACCCACCAGCCGCAGGACCGGATCACCGCAAACAGCCAGCCCGCGACCAGCCGCGTCTGGGCGGCGAAGCGGCCCAGATAGGCCAGCGGATTGGGCGGCGGCGTCTTGGCCCGCGCGATCTGCTTGCCGTTGCCCAGCCGCAGCCACCAGAACATCGCGATCAGCCCGGCGGCAAAGCCCGCGGCGACCAGAAACGGCAGCGGCGCCCAGACCCTGCGCAGCCAGACCCCCAGCATCGGCCCCACCGCCCAGGCCGTGGCGGCATAGAACATCTGGGTCGAGGTCGACCGCGCCAGATCCGCCCGCCCCACATAGTCCAGCACATAGGCGTTCAGACAGACGAACAGCGTCACCGTCCCCATGGCATTGACCAGCAGCGCCAGCCCCACGCCGACCGCGCCCCCCCGTCATCGCCAGCGCCATGCCCAGCAGATACAGGATCCCGCCCGCCGTATACATCCAGCGCCGCGGCACGAACCGCGTGCCCCAGGGCACCATCAGCCCCCACAGCAGCGACGCGATGCCCACCGCGAAATACAGCACCGACACCGCCTGGGCATCGCCCAGCGCGTCATAGACCGTCAGCGGCATGACCCCGATTAGCAGCCCGCGCACGCCGGCCTCGATCCCGGTCAGCAGGGCAAAGGCCTCGATCCGGGGCGGGGCGCTGCGGCGCAGGGCTTGGGGAAGCGACAGGATGGCCATGATGACACGCCGCCCCATCTGGCACCGGGCGCACGGCGCGATCTGGCCTGCCCGCGACGGGGCATGTCGCGCCTAGCGTATCGGCCGCGCCAGCCGTTCGACCAGCCGGGCCCGCGCCTCGGGCAGGGGGCGCAGGCCCGCGGCCTCGCCCGTCTCGCGCGCCAGGAAATGGCCGGTGATCGCCAGCCCCTGCGCCAGGCCCGCGGCATCGGCCTCGGCCGCGCCCAGCAGACAGGCGGGCAGCGGCAGCAGCCGGTCCGCCCATTCCCCCGCCGCGCCGCGGGCAACCGCCCGCCCGGTGCGCGGGCTGACATAGGCCAGGTCGTGGCGCGCCCCGGTGACCGCACAGGCCGTCAGGTCCAGGCCAAAGCCCAGCCCCGCCAGCAGCCCCAGCTCCCAGCGCAGATAGGCCAGCCCCCAGGCCGCGCCGTCCGGCCAGGCCCCGTCCAGCAGCGCCCGCGTCGCGGCATACAGGTCGGGATGCGGGTCGCGTTCCGGCAGACAGGCGCGCAGCAGCGCACAGACGGAATTCAGCACCGCCAGCGCCGTCGCATCCGCCATCAGCCCCGCACGCGACTGCGCGGGTTCCAGCGTGAAATGGCCCAGATGCGCCCCCAGCCGCGCCTGCCAGGCCACCGCCACCTGCGTGCCCGGGATCAGCACCGCCGCCATCCGCCGCGACGCGCCACCCCGCACCACGCCCGCATGCCGCCCATGGGCCGGGGTCAGCACCTCGACGATCGCCGCGGTCTCGCCATGCCGCCGCGCCGCGATCACGATGCCTTCGTCGCGCCAGTCCATGCCCCATCCTCGCTGCCCGGCCCCGGCCGCGCAAGCCTAGGACAGACCGTCCTCGTCCAGCAGCGTGCGCCCCAGCCGGTCCTCGATCTCGATCAGCCACAGGTCGGGGTCGCGCGCCCGCGCCCGCGCCAGCGCGGCATCCACCGCGCGCTCGTCACCCTCTGCCAGGACCTCCCAGCGCCGGCTGTCGGCCATCAGGTCATAGCGCCGCTCATAGGCGCGGGCCCGCCCGTCCAGCGTGGCCAGCTTGACGACGACCGACCCCGCGGTCGCATCGCCGCGCGCGGCCACATAGGCCGGGATCGCCGCCTGCTGCAGCCGCGCCAGATAGGCAGCCACCCAGAACCCCGCGGTCAGACGCGCCATGCCCGACCCTCTCCTTCCTCTTGACCCAAATACCCCGGGGGGTCCGGGGGGCTGGCCCCCCGTGCCCGGCCGCCGTCCAGACCGCCGCCCGCCGGTCCGCTCAGTCGCCCTCGCGGAAGTCCAGCCCCATCTCGGAATAGCGCTCGGCCTCTTCCAGCCAGTTCGGCCGCACCTTGACGGTCAGGAACAGATGCACCGGGCGTTCCAGAAGGGCCGCGATCTCGGCCCGCGCGGCCTGGCCCACGGCCTTGGCCGTCTCGCCGCCCTTGCCCAGCACGATGCCCTTGTGGCCCTCGCGCGCGACATAGACGATCTGGTCGATCCGCACCGACCCGTCCGGGCGGTCCTCCCATTTCTCGGTCTCGACGGTCAGCTGATAGGGCAGTTCCTCATGCAGGCGCAGGGTCAGCTTCTCGCGCGTCATCTCGGCCGCGATCATGCGCAGCGGCAGGTCGGCGATCTGGTCCTCGGGGTAGAGCCCGGGCCCCTCGGGCAGCGCGCCGGCCAGCCAGTCGCGCAGGTCCTCGACCCCGTGGCCCCGCTCGGCCGAGATCATGAAGGTCTTCTCGAACGGATAGGCCTCGTTCAGCTGCTGGGCCAGCGCCAGCAGCGTCTCTGCCTTGACCCGGTCGATCTTGTTGATGGCCAGCGCGACGCGCGTGCCCTGCGGCAGCCGGTCCTTCAGCGTGTCGAGGATCGCCTGCACGCCCCCGGTCAGGCCGCGATGCGCCTCGACCAGCAGCAGCACGATGTCGGCATCGGCCGCCCCGCCCCAGGCGGCGGCCACCATCGCCCGGTCCAGCCGGCGCCGCGGCCGGAACAGGCCCGGCGTGTCGACGAACACGATCTGCGCCGCCCCCGCCATGCAGACGCCGCGGATGCGGGTGCGCGTGGTCTGCACCTTGTGCGTGACGATCGACACCTTGGCGCCCACCATGCGGTTCAGCAGGGTCGACTTGCCGGCATTGGGTTCGCCGATCAGCGCCACGAACCCGGCGCGCGTGGTCTGTTCAGTCATCCTCACCCTCCAGCCGCGCCAGCAGCGCGCGGGCCGCGGCCTGTTCGGCCGCGCGTTTCGATCCGGCCACGGCGCGTTCGCACCGACCGTCGGCCAGCCGCACCTCGACGGTGAAGCGCGGCGCATGGTCGGGACCACTGCGCGCGGCTTCGGCATAGACGGGCAGGGGCTGGCCGCGGGCCTGCGCCCATTCCTGCAGCGCGGTCTTGGCGTCGCGGGCATCCGCGGCCACGCGGCCGATCCGGTCGGCCCACAGCCGCAGCACCAGCGCCTGCGCGGCGGCAAAGCCCGCGTCCAGATAGACGGCGGCGATCACCGCCTCCATCGCGTCACCCAGCAGCGCGTCCTTGCGCCGCCCGCCGGACAGCATCTCGGACCGGCCCAGCTTCAGCACCTCGCCCAGGTCGATGGCGCGCGCCACCTCGGCACAGGTTTCCTTGCGCACCAGCGCGTTGAAGCGGGGGGCCAGCTGGCCCTCGCTGGCCTCGGGGTCGGCCCGCAGCAGCGCCTCGGCCATCACCAGGCCCAGCACCCGGTCGCCCAGGAATTCCATCCGTTCGTTCGAGGGCCGCGTGTCCGAGGCCAGCGAGGCATGCGTCAGCGCACGCACCAGCAGGCCCGGGTTGGCGAAGCGATGCCCGATGCGGGCCGAAAAGGCCAGAAGGTCGGCCGACAGCCTCACTCGATCGCCTTGAAGAAACGGTCGAACCGCCAGGTCCAGAAGAACAGCAGCGACCGGCCCGCCGACGAGAACATGATCCGGTCGGCCCGGCCGATCAGGTGGTCGGCGGGGACAAAGCCCACGCCGCCCACGGCCTGGGCAAAGCGGCTGTCCTGGCTGTTGTCGCGGTTGTCGCCCATGAAGAAGTAATGCCCCGGCGGCACGGTGAACACCGGCGTGTTGTCGCCGAACCCGTTCTGGTCGATGTTCAGGATCGCATGCTGGCGCCCGTCGGGCAGGGTTTCCAGCGCGCGCGACTTGGTGCAATCGGCGCCCTGGCCCACGGGGCCGTTTTCGCACCGAGGCAGGGTGCCCTGGGGCCCCTGGCGGTCGAACACCTCGGTAAAGACGCCGTCGGGGGTCTGCGGCACCTCGGCCCCGTTCAGATACAGCACGCCCTTGCGCATCTGGATCGTGTCGCCCGGCAGGCCCACCAGCCGCTTGATGAAGTCGGCCCCGTTCACCGGATGGCGGAACACCACCACGTCACCGCGTTCGGGTTCGGAAAACAGGATGCGGCCGGAAAACGGGCACAGGCCGAAGGGGCAGGAATACTGCGAATAGCCATAGGCCATCTTGTTGACGAACAGGAAGTCGCCGATCAGCAGCGTGTCCTTCATCGACCCCGAGGGGATCCAGAACGGCTGAAAGAACAGCGTGCGGAACACGCCCGCGATCAGCAGGGCATAGACCAGCGTCTTGATGCTCTCGACGAGGCCGCCTTCGGATTTCGTCTTGGTCGCCATGATGTCCTGCCGCTGCCCGGGGTGGGGGCTATGTGCGCGCAGCCCCCGCCCGTGTCAAGCGATGGGCGGGGCGACGGG